>JAJDNT010000138.1 GCA_022340515.1 Deltaproteobacteria bacterium | reverse complement strand
AGCCAGAGCTACTCAGAGTCGCAATCGCCGGAACTCGCCAGCACCTGGGATAACCACGAGAATACTAAACCCGTTGATACTACTGATGAGGATCATGAGCTTCATCAGCTTATGGAAGATATTAAGCGCTATATTCGCAGTATCGATATAAGCAATTTGTAAGAGAAAAAACCCACCGAGGCGACGGACAGCCTCTTATGAGCCCTCGTCAGCTAGCTGACCGAGGGTTCTATTTTTCTGGTATGCAAAAAAATGCCCCTTTTCTTGGTCAACGCCTCTTGTAGTTGGCGAAGGACAAGTGGGCCGTCTGATGTAATCGGTCCAGGGCTCAAGCCGTTCTGCTTCAAGAAAAAGCTGAATTGGACCATAACTGGCAGGAAAGCTGCGTCTCGCGCGGTAGGATCACTGGACTGGCAGAGTTCATCCAAAGAGCCGAAAAATACCATCTGCCCTTGGTCCATTACAGCCACCTTCTCCACCCAATCAAAAAATAACTCCAGCTCATGGGCTATAATAAGCATGCTCCGACTTTGGCTGTGCCAGTTCTGTAGGAGGGAGATCAAGCGTTGCCCTTCTTTGGCGTTCAACCCCGCTAAGGGTTCATCGAGGATCAAAACTTGCGGTTCCAGAGCCAGTAGACTTGCTAAGGCAGCCTTTCGTTGTTGACCCGAGCTAAGCGATCTTGGTGAACGTTTGGCTAGTTCCTCTAAGGGAAAGCCGAGATCCCCGGCAATAAGCCTGAGGCGGTCGGCAATTTCCGCTCTGTCCAAGCCTAAGCCCACTCGAAGTCCCCAGCTGAGCTCATCCCAAACAGTGTTGGCAAAAAACTGACGTTCCGGGTATTGACTCGCCAGCACGATCCGATCTGAGACCGGCCAGGGTCTGCTGCCAATAACATTGAGATCCATGCCGTTAAATCTCATGGTTCCCTGGGTGGGCTTTACTAACCCCGACAATATTCTTGCCAGAGTTGTCTTGCCGCTGCCACTAGGCCCCGTCAGTAGAACTACCTCACCTGGAGCCAACTTAAATTGAATCCCCCTCAGCACCTGGCGTTTAAAAGGGGTGCCGGCGCAGAACGTGTGGCTTATATCTACCGCTTCCAGCATAAATCAATCCGTCACCTTATAAACCAAATCGTTTTCCCGAACTCGCTCCTTAACCTGGATGCCTACCAACTGTCCCTTCACCGCCTTATCAATCGTTTGTTTTTCCTCCTGGATGCTTTTCACCTCTTGCTGGAAATCAGTCGTGTGCCCCTTGAACCAGACCAAATCACCAACCTGCAACTCACCTTCTGTGACCTCAATAGCCGCCACACTTGGTTTAGTAAAATAATTTTTAACCACTCCCACCTTGATCTCTGCCATTGGCCTCACCTCCCTCTGGTCCTTGGAGTAATGGAGTAAGGGTAATTCCGGATCTCGGATTTAGGATTTCGGATTTAAAAGAATAAACCCCAAATTTGAAACGTCAATTTGAAGTCAACAATCCGCATTCCCAAATCCGCAATCGAGTCACGTGGTCTCATTATCTTTCCTCTGCTGTGAAACTGTCAAGATCTCCTGCAATTGTGTCAGGCTGGCGATTTCTCCCGGTTCTGCCAGCCCACTTTTAGTAACCATCTCAACTAGCTGGGCAATAGCAGGCACCTCCAGCCCCAGTTGTTCAATAAGCTCCTTTTTCTGTATGAAATCGTAAGGGGAGCCATCATAAACCACCCTGCCCCTTTCCAGGGCAATCAACCTCTGGGCTGCAAAAGCATCCTCCAGCAGGTGCGTTGTATGCAGCATGGTACAGGACACCTCTAGATGGATGCTCTTCAGCAAGCTTAACATTTCCATCCGGCTGCGGCCGCCAACCATTGATAGGGGATCGTCTAGCAAGAGACAGCTCTTCCTCTGGGCCAAGGCGCCTGCCAGGATCAGCCGCTGCTGCTCACCTCCGGAGAGGTGATGGCTGAAGTCCCTAGCTCGTTGCCATAGACCAACCCATCTCAAGGCCTCCTCTACACGAGCACTTATGACCTCTGGTGTCAAACCCATGTTTTCGAGAGCGAAGGCCACATCCTCCGCTACCACGGGCGAAACAATCTGGTTCTCGGGATTGGCAAAAACACAGGCAGCAAAATGGTTTAGTGTCCCTGCAGGAAGAACCTTTGAATTCGCCCTAATTTCCCCTCTCTGGGGCCGAAGAAGTCCCTTTATCAACTTCAGAAGAGTGGTCTTGCCCGCGCCTGATGGTCCAACCACAGCAACCCATTCACCAGCTGAGATGGTTAGACTGAAATCAACAAATAGAGGCTCATCCTCTGGAGCTCCGTAAGAGAAGGTGATTTTGTCCAGTTCAATGTTTCCCATCTGGCAAGGATACCCTTATTTTTGTCAGATTCAAGCGATTTCGTCTCAGGGGATTACGTGCTGGCTTCAGGTTTCAGGTTTCAGAAAACAGAAAAATAGAGAGTAAAACCTGACACCTGAACACTGAAACCTCATTTGAACTCTGCCCCGCCCCAAAGGATTGTGGTCCCTAAACTTGAATGAAGTGGTTTGGCACGCACCTTGAATGTAATTGACTAGATTTTTCATTTAATGATAATTTAGCCATCGATTTCCACGATGGCGAGGTAAAAGTGAACATGGCTGACACCATGAATTTCAAGAAAGGAGCAACCATCATCCACGAGGGAACCACCGGTTCCCACGCCTATCTTATACTCTCGGGATCCGTTGAGGTGTCCAAAAAAGTGGGAGATGAGAAGCTCGTACTGTCCAGGTTAGTCAAAGGCAGCATCTTCGGAGAAATGAGCCTTGTAGATGACAAACCTAGGTCTGCCACGATTGTTGCCTTGGAAGACACTGAGGTCAGGGTCATAACCCGCGACCGCTTTGAGTCCATGCTGGAACAAAACCCTCGTGCCGTGATCCCTCTACTCAAGCAAGTTTTTCAGCGTGTCAGGTATTTAAACCAAATGGTAACGGCTTTTTGCGGCCAGGCTAGCACCGGAACCGTAGAACTAGCAACTCAACCTTTGCGATTGAG
>JAJDNT010000136.1 GCA_022340515.1 Deltaproteobacteria bacterium | reverse complement strand
ACGGCGATCCCAATCTTTATATGCTGGTGGTACGTTGATATTTAGAAGGTGAAAGGTCTTGAGCGCATTCAAAGGAAAACCTAGGCAGAAATCAACGAGCCATTTTGAGAAGCTAGATTGATATTCCTTTCATTTGTTCAGGTCCCTGCGCCACTGGCAGAGAAAAATACGTTTTCCAGCTGCTCGCCAACCCGTTAGAAGGATTCCTCTTGCTGATCAAATAGCCCTATCCGCAGAGAGGTCTTTTAAATGTATTTCCCAGTTTCGGGGATCGAGGTGAATCCTGCTCTTCCCTTGGTCTTTGCTTTCGTCGTTTCCTTCTTTACTTCTATGGGAGGCGTGTCAGGCGCCTTTCTTCTGCTGCCCTTCCAAGTAAGTGTCCTCGGTTTTACCAGTCCCGCAGTAAGCCCCACCAATCTCATCTTCAATATTGTGGCTATTCCGAGCGGTGTCTATCGCTACATCAGAGAAGGGAGAATGGCTTGGCCCCTCACCTGGGTTGTCATTGTGGGCACCTTGCCGGGTGTGCTTATTGGAGCTATTGTCCGGATAAAGTACCTTCCTAATCCAAGGGCCTTCAAGCTCTTCGTTGGCTTTGTTCTGCTCTACATTGGTGTTCGCATGCTCTACGAATTGTTTCAAAAAAAAGGTGTAGGCAAAGAAAAGATTAAGGCCATGGAGGAGAAGTTTAAACAACGAGTGGCCCAAATGCGCCAGGAGCAGAAGGCCAAAGTGGCCGCTGGCCTGCCTGCCGAAGCAGTAGTCAAGACCCTATCTGCCTCCATCCGCAGAATAGAATACGAGTTCTATGGAGAGACCTATGCTTTCAACACTTGGGGCCTGCTCCTATTAACATTCATAGTTGGTATCGTAGGCGGCACCTACGGCATCGGCGGTGGCGCTATAATAGCGCCCTTTCTTATTACCTTCTATTCGTTACCCGTTTATACCATAGCTGGTTCCGCACTTATGGGCACCTTCCTCACTTCTATTGTTGGCGTGGGCATCTATACTTTTATTGCTCCCTTATACGCTCACACCGGTCTGGCCATCGCCCCCGATTGGAAATTGGGGATTCTCTTCGGAATCGGTGGTTTTGCAGGTATGTACTGTGGTGCCAGAGCACAAAAATTTGTGCCGGGCACTGTCATTCGGTGCATCCTAGGACTGTTAATAACCTTCTTGGCTTTGCAATATGTCCTCAAGTATTTCTATTGATGCTGCCGAGATAAAAAGATTTTCTTTTCAACCATCCAGATTAAATCAACAAGGGGATTGACAAATAGGAGTAACTACGATATAAGTTAACTTCCTATTTAAGAATATTTCAAAAAAAGTTAGGGTTCAGCTGGCTTTATCAGCTTTGCAGTCCTTCATTTACCTCTAACTGAATCGGTCATAGTCTATATGAATGGTGGAGACCACAGGACAGAAGAGAGGCTGCTTTCCTTTGAGAGCATTTGCCGCGAACATGGCTTGAGCATCACTCCTCAAAGAGTTGCCATTTATAAAGAGTTAATTTCCTCTGCCGAACACCCATCGGCTGTCACAATCTTTAATAAGGTAAGGGAATACTTTTCCAACATTTCTTTAGACACAGTAAACCGTACCCTCTTGACTTTTCAGAAGATCGGCCTGGCCAAGGCTGTGGAAAGCTCTGGGGACCCCAAGCGTTTCGACCCTAACCTCGAACCCCATCACCATTTCAGATGTATACGATGTGGGAAGATAGTAGATTTCAAGAGCAAATCATACGACGGACTCGAGGTACCACCAGAGCTAGATGACAAGTTTGTGGTTATGGAAAAAATTGTCCATTTGGAAGGCTTTTGCGATAAATGCAGAGCAAGGTGAAAGATTATCAACGAAAGGAGAAAACATTATGAAGGAAGATAGCAAGTCCCCGGTAATGGGATCCACTGCCGGCGGTGGTACGATGGTCCGGGACTGGTGGCCGAACCAGTTGAACCTCAGGATTCTTCACCAGCACTCTCACCTGAGCAATCCCATGGGCGAGGCTTTTAACTACGCCGAGGAATTCAAGAAACTTGACCTAGAGGCCCTGAAGAAGGACCTCTATGCGCTCATGACCGACTCGCAGGACTGGTGGCCGGCCGATTACGGTCACTACGGGGGGCTCTTCATCCGGATGGCATGGCATAGCGCAGGCACCTACCGCATGGGCGACGGCCGTGGGGGCGGAGGGTCCGGTAACCAGCGCTTTGCACCCCTCAACAGCTGGCCGGACAACGTGAACCTCGACAAGGCGCGCCGGCTGCTCTGGCCGATCAAGCAGAAATACGGCAGAAAGATCTCCTGGGCCGACCTCATGATCCTTGCCGGAAACTGCGCCCTTGAGTCCATGGGATTCAAGACCTTCGGTTTTGCTGGGGGGCGCGAGGACATCTGGGAGCCGGAAGAGGACATTTATTGGGGTGCCGAAGAGGAATGGCTGGCTACGAGCGACAAGCCCAAGAGCCGTTACAGCGGCGACCGGGATTTGGAAAACCCCCTGGCGGCCGTGCAGATGGGCCTGATCTACGTGAACCCGGAAGGCCCGGACGGCAATCCGGACCCGGTGGCCTCGGGACGTGATGTCCGCGAGACCTTCGCACGCATGGCTATGAACGACGAAGAGACCGTCGCACTCGTCGCCGGTGGGCACACCTTTGGCAAGTGCCATGGCGCCGGCCCTGCGACCCATGTGGGGCCCGAGCCCGAAGCCGCTCCCATCGAGGAGCAGGGACTCGGCTGGAAGAGCAGCTTCGGCAGCGGCAAAGGCGGCGATACCATCAGCAGTGGCATCGAGGGCGCCTGGAAGCCGAACCCGACCAAATGGGACTTGGGCTATCTGAGGGTCCTGTTCAAATACGAGTGGGAACTGGTCAAGAGCCCGGCCGGCGCGCATCAGTGGCTGGCCAAGGACGTAGAGGAAAGGGACATGATCGTCGATGCCCACGACCCATCGAAGAAGCATCGGCCGATGATGACCACTGCGGACCTCTCGCTGAAGTTCGACCCGATCTACGAGCCCATCGCGCGGCGCTACCTGAAGAACCCCGAGGAATTCAAGGATGCCTTTGCCCGGGCCTGGTTCAAGCTGACCCACCGGGATATGGGCCCCCGCTCGCGCTATCTCGGTCCAGAGGTCCCGGCAGAAGAACTGATCTGGCAGGACCCGGTGCCCGCCGTTGATCACAAGCTGGTCAACGCAAAGGACATCGCCGCCCTCAAGGGCAAGATTCTTGCCTCGGGCCTGTCGATCCCGGAGCTGGTCTCGACCGCCTGGGCGTCGGCCTCCACCTTCCGCGGCTCCGACAAGCGCGGCGGGGCGAACGGGGCGCGCATTCGTCTTACACCGCAAAAGGATTGGGCAGTCAACCAGCCGGCCCAACTGAAGAAGGTGCTGCAGACCCTTGTGGAAATCCAAAAGGAGTTCAACAGCGCGCAGTCAGGAGCCAAGAAAGTTTCGCTCGCCGACTTGATTGTTCTGGGCGGATGCGCAGGTGTCGAGCAGGCGGCCAAGAAAGCCGGTCACAAAGTGGTTGTGCCCTTCACGCCGGGACGCACGGATGCGTCGCCGGAGCAAACCGACGTGGCCTCATTCGCCGTACTTGAACCGGCTGCAGATGGGTTCCGTAACTACCTGAAAACCAAATACGCCGTATCGGCAGAGGAACTGCTACTTGATCGGGCGCAGCTGCTGACGCTAACCGCTCCTGAGATGACGGTTCTCGTTGGCGGTATGCGTGTTTTGAATGCCAACTTCGGACAGTCCCAGTATGGCGTCTTCACCAAGCGGCCAGAGACGCTCACCAATGACTTCTTCGTGAATCTACTCGACATGAGAACGGAGTGGAAGGCGACCTCGGACGAAAACGTGTTCGAGGGTCGTGATCGCGCAACCGGCGAACTCAAGTGGACCGGCACCCGTGTCGACCTCATTTTCGGTTCGAACTCCCAACTCCGGGCCTTGGCGGAAGTCTACGGATGTGAGGACTCCCAGGAGAAGTTCCTGGGCGACTTTGTAGCGGTGTGGAACAAGGTAATGAACCTTGACCGCTTCGACCTCGCCTGATCGTAGCATAAGGGAGATCGGCGACCGCATCGCCAAGGGCGTGGCCGGAGGCTCATCGCTCCCAAACCCTCGCTGGTTAGCCATTCGAACCGCTGACTTGCCAGGGAGGTTCTTTCCTGACTAATTCAAGGTTAAGGGAAAGGTCGTTCCAGCTGCAATCAGGGCGGCCTTTCTCTCATTGAGTTAAAAGAATCTGTTATGTACTGGAGATAAGCAATCGTAAACCGATTGCCCCATAATTCCACATAGCTTTTTGATATGTGGGCACAACAATAAAATGGATCTAAGGGAGGCAACACCATGGAACAAGCAAAATTCAGTATGCCGCTTTTGGGAGACGTTTTTCCCGAGCTTGAAGTTCAGACAACCCACGGCCCGATGAAAATACCCGCCGATCTCAAGGGATCCTGGTTTGTCCTTTTCAGCCATCCTGCAGACTATACCCCGGTCTGTACTACGGAGTTTGTCGCTTTTCAGAACAGGTTCGAAGAATTTAAAAAACTGAATTGCAAACTCATTGGCATGTCCATTGACCAGGTATTCTCCCACATCAAGTGGGGTGAATGGATCGATGAAAAGCTCGATGTGGAAATCAAATTCCCTATCATTGCAGCTAATGACACCATTGCAAATAAGCTGGGAATGCTCCACCCCAGCAAGGGGACTAACACCGTCCGTGCTGTGTTTGTGGGTGATCCAGAAGGCAAAGTGAGACTTATCTTTTACTATCCCCAGGAGGTGGGGAGAAATATGGATGAAATCCTCCGGGCGGTGAAAGCACTTCAGGTGGCAGACAAAGAGGGCGTGGCGCTGCCCGCTGGCTGGCCGGACAATGAACTGATCAAGGATCGGGTTATTGTGCCGCCTGCCACGGACGAGAAGACGGCCAAGAAACGTAAAAAACAGTATGATCATTACGACTGGTGGTTTTGTCACCGGCCCCTTAAAAAGAAATCCTAAAGTGAAGGTATCTGCCGGCTGATCGCCGGCAGATACCTTACCTGTTGTCTATCAGCTCTAAATCAGCCTGGGTCTCCAGGCCGAGCAGGCTTCTGCTAAAATCACGGCTGGCATAACCAGGCGAAGGGAGAACAACGCATGTATTTCAAACAGATAACCGTCCCCGGTTTGGGGTGTTTTTCTTATGTTATCGGCTGCCCAGCCGCTAAGGCTATGGTGGTAGTCGACCCAAAACGTGATGTTCAGGACTACCTGGACATTTCCAGAGAAGAGGGTATGAAAATTACCCATGTATTTGACACCCATGTCCATGCAGACCATGTCAGCGGCAGCCAGGAACTTCGTTCACACACCCGTGCCGACATTTATTTACACGAGAGCGCGCCGGTGGAGTACAAGCATGAAAAACTCAAGGAAGGTGATGTGATTGAAATCGGCAACGCAAAGCTCGAAGTGCTCCACACCCCAGGGCATACTCCCAATGCTATCTCACTTCTGGTCACTGATAAGTCCCGTGCCGAGGAGCCCTGGATGATCCTGACGGGAGATTTACTTTTTGTTGGCGACATTGGACGTCCTGATCTGGCGGGCGAAGAAATCCTCTCGGAGCAGGTGCAAAATCTCTACAACTCCTTATACAAAAAACTGGGAGCCTACCCCGATCATCTAGAGGTCTTTCCCGCCCACGGCATGGGGTCTTTATGTGGTAGGGGTATGAGCTTTAAAACGAGCTCCACCTTGGGATTTGAACGCCATAACAACCCCATGTTGCAGTTCAACTCCTTTGATGAGTTCAAAGCGGAGATGACCAGGGAATTCCCCGCCAGGCCAAAAAGTTTTTCCCATATCATCCAAACCAACATCAAAGGCGCACCCCTTCTGGAACGGTGTCCCCTGGATCTGGCAATGTCACCCGACCAATTTGAGCAGCGAATGAACCAGGGGGCTATTGTCATTGACACTCGCGACACTGCAGCCTTCGGCGGCTTTCATATCCCTGGCGCTCTCAACATCGGATTTGAGAAGCAGCTTGCCAACTGGGTGGGAATGGTGGTGGAGCCAGAGGCTGACATACTGCTGGTGGTTACCGACAGAGAGCGTTACGATGCCATGTGCACTGAGTTGCACCGGATCGGCTACGATAACATTTACGGCTATCTCTCAGGGGGTATCGGTTCCTGGCTGTTCTCCGGCAGACCCTTGGAGAAGCTCGCCCAGCTTTCCGTGCAAGAATTAAAGAATAGGCTGGAAAGTGCAACGATGAAAAACCTCATTGACGTTCGCACCCAGGCAGAATGGTCCGGTGGCCACATCCAGAATGCAACCCACTTCCCCCTCACCGAGATTCTGAATAATGGCTTCACCCTGCCGAAAGACGAGGAGATCGTGGTTAACTGTGGCACGGGATACCGCTCCAACATTGTAGCCTCTTTTCTCCAACAAAACGGTTACACCAAAGTATACTCCCTGGCCGGTGGAACCTTCGCCTGGACCCACGCCGGATATGAACTGGTGACCTAGGTGAGGGCAAAGGTGGCGGCTTCTCTTTTCTAGCAACAACTACTATCGTCATTGAAACAGAAACAGGAGTTCTAATGGAGACCGATTGGGGATTCGAGGAAGTCTCACCTGAGCAACTCAGAGAGTACATCCGGAAAACCAAGGAAAGCGACTATTTGCTCATAGACGTCCGCCAACCGGTTGAATACACCGCTGGACACATCCCAGGAGCGAACCTCATACCTCTCATGGAACTCGAATCCAAGTTATTTGAACTGCCCGAAGATAAAGAGATGGTTTTCTACTGTCGCAGTGGCAGTCGCGCCCGGGCAGCCTCTGCCCTGGTGGCTGAAGGTGAGATTTCCGGGAAGAAGATCTACAATCTTACCGGAGGTATTATGGCCTGGGACGGCAAGATCTTGCCAGATTTCCCTAAGGTGGAGGTTTTTGACAAGAGCAAGTCCCTGGCTGAACTGCTTTTCATCTCCATGGACTTGGAGAAAGGTGCATGGCGGTTTTACACCTATATTGTGGACAAATTTGGCTCAGAGAGCTTTGCCAAAACCATTGAGCATCTGGTTCACGCGGAAACTGCCCACGCTAAGACAATCTACCGCTTCTGGAAGAAGAGCGAGCCTCAGCCACAGCCATTTGAAGCACTCTTTGCTGAACTCAGAGGAGAAATTCTGGAAGGGGGCGAAAGGCTGGACGACGTGTTACAGCGGGTGGAGACAATACAAGAGAATGTTTGCCTCAACCTATTGGAGATGGCACTGGATATCGAGTATTCCGCCTATGATCTTTACCGGGCCATGGCTGAACAGACTGAGAATGAAGAGGCAAAAACTGCCTTTCTTTCCATTGCCCAGGCCGAAAAGGCACACATGCAAGCTATTGCCAGGGCAGTGAGCCATTGTCCCGAGGTGGGATAAGGTTGGACACTTTGATTCTAGGTGGTGAGGCGACGGATGTCCTCAGATTGCGGTATCACTTCCCCTCACATTTGTCAGTAACGGTTCCCCAAAGCTTACATTCACCTTTGTTCTACTAGCCAACGACACTGGCCCAGTCCTATACCCTCCAAGCCAGCAAAATCCAGGTTAAGAGCCAGGAGTTTCCCCAAAAATAAGTGGACCATTCTCGTAAACTCTATTCAGTAGCCAGTTTGCATTGGTGAATAAATGAAAATACCCATGGCCAAAAGGGGGAGCTGTGAAACAACGAGCATTTGAGCAACCGATCTTCACTCTCTCAGCCTTGAGAGGGCCTGCATGAAGATATGGTACTCACTAAACAGGAATCCTCCCAATTGATGGCGCGAATCATGCGCGTTGTGGAGTAGCTTCCCCCTGTCCTATGTTTCTGAAATATTTTTGGGGGAAACTCCTGGTTAAGGGCCCCTTGACAATCATTCGAGAGTCGGTTCTGATCAATTAATCAGACAGGCAAGGAGACGGCTATGAGCACAGACAAGGATCGTTCGACACCGGCAGGAGGGAGTATCTCTAAGGCCAAAATCCGCGAGGACATTCTCCAGAGCTTCCCTGAGCTCTTCGGCACCAAGACGATAAACGGTCGAAAAGTCAATGTGGAAGAGGAGATTGCCGCACTCGCCCAAGAGCTGCATCCCGAGATCGCCGCGGCCCTCATAACGCGCCGTAAATTATTGAGTTCTTCCGCGTCGGTCCGTGAAAAATATGGCTGGCCCAAATGGGACAACACCTTTGAGGATCCCGTAACCGGGAAGCTCTGGACATATCGCCAGATCATCCAGGGCTTAATTGATAATTTTCTCGATCAAGACAGCGAGTACCGCTGGCGGTTAAATGACGAAGTGGACATACCGAAGGACGCCCACCCCTTGACCAATCCCGGTTTGGAACTCACCGGCCCGTGGCATCCGCTGGACATGGCCTTCAAAGCCTTGAACAGCCCGGCGCCCATGAATATGCCGGACTTTGAAGATGCCGCACCGCCCCATTTCCTTCCCGACGGCGCCCCTAAGGATCAGCCCCTTGGGATTTTCGGGGCCATTAAGAACGCCAAAGAGATCTTCGAAGGGGCCTGGACTGACCGTGCCTACGAGGTGCCTAAGAAAGGCGGTACAAAGGAATACAGGATTCAGGCGTCCCCGGAGCAGTGGCCCACCCGGTTTGCCCGGCCTCCAAGTATTCACGTGCGCTATAATCACATCATGGTCGACGGCCAACCGGTGCATGCTATGATTCCCATCACCCTCCTCTGGGCCCTCAACAACTACGAGTCCCTCACCCGGATCGGCACCGGCGTTTACTATTACATCCCCAAGATTCAGACCCCGCAGGAAGCTCTTATTGTGGAAAAGATCCTGGTACGGGTGGAAAAGTTGATCGGCGTCCAGCCCGGCACCTTCAAGATCAAAGTCCTTTACGAGGAGGGAAATGGGGGTCGGTTCTTGCCGGTGAACGGTTGGGTCTGGCGACGGAGGCTCCTGGGGACGAACGTTGGCCGCTGGGACTATCTCGCCAGCATCATCGAGATGTGGAAGGACGACCCCCAGGGCGTGTTTCCTGATCCACAGACTATAGGAATGGCCTCTCCCAACATGATTGCCTATCAACGATATAATGCCCTGATGATGCTCATGGCCGGCATGAAAAAAGGCGAGTTCAGCCAGGGAGGTCCTATCGGCGGGATGGCGGCGGTAATGATCTACCAACCCGCTGATCCCTATGGCCGCTCCCGGTATAACCCCCTGGCCCTCCGGGCCATGGTCATCGACAAGATGCGAGAGCGTCTATTAGGTCTCATCTTTATGCCCGAGGAGCCACTGCCCCTAGATCGAGCACCCACTTTGGCAGACATCCTTGCCGGAGAGGTGAAGGGACGACTCTACGATACCTATCGGCAAAGCTGGGTTGCCAGCCCTGAACCTGCCTACGTTGCCGCGGGCAATGAACCGTTACAGGCTCCCGTGGCGCAGCTTCAAGACATCCTCGATGCAGAACAAGAGACAGTGGAGGTGAAAGGGAAACCGGTGCCCACCGTGGCAAGTGGTCTAGTGGAGGAAGAGAGGCGGCTGCTGCAATCTCGTGATTTGTTGAACTCCCAGGGCAAGATCACACCCTGGATCGTCACCAAAGAAATGTTCAGCGAGCCGGAAAAACTCTTCACCCAGGAACTTTGGGAAAGCATCTACGGGGTGCCGAAGGGTGAGATCACCATCGAGCACATCCAGCACGCCTTCTACATGGCGGCTAACTACGGCTTCCAGATTCTCAACGGTAACTTTGCCGCTGCCATTGACGACTACGAGCTTTGCCTGCGTTTCATGAATGATCTGGCCACCTACCGCATCGACGTGGCCTGGCTCTGGACCGTGCTCCATCATCAAGCGGTGATCACCAAGAACGGCTACCTAAAGCGGCCGGCCCTCACCGAGGATGGGCTCAATCCGGCTGAGAACGCCTTCGAGGTCAAGGCCGGAACCCCCTTTACCAAGGAACTGTTCCACAGGTTGTGGGACTACCACAACGAGTGGACCTATGAACTCTTCGCCGAGCTGGATCGCCTCGGCAATCCAGGACGCTTCGACCGCGCCAAGGCGCCGGTCATCATGGATATCCTGAAGCGCCAGCTGCTCTCACCCCGCTACATCCAGCACAGCGCCCGGGTGCTCTTTGTCCTGGGGCCGGCCAACGAGCAGGAGCGCAAGCAGCTTCTCATGGCGATCTTCGCCCCCTCCCGGGAGGAGGTGGTCAAGGGTATTCAAGCAGGCAGGCTAAACAAGTCCGCCCTGGACGCCCACGATTATGTCTATGACATCTTTCCGGGGATCGAAGGAAATTAACTATCGAGGTTGAGACAAGATAAGGAGAACTTTATGAAAACGGATACCGATAATAAAGACGCTGCCAGGGATCTTAGATGTCCGGAGTGTCGTGCCCAGTTAAAGGAACGGAGATCCCGGACAGCGGATAAATGCGAGATGATTTGCGGTGGGTGCGGAAAAAGCTTTGATGTATGTGACCTTGAAACCCTCAATGCATTGAAACAGCAGTCATAAATCCTGACTAAAGGAAAACTGTCTTTTTCGTCAATATCTGCGTCAGACCTTAAGAGGTCGGACCATCATAAGTGCTCCTTTAACTTCTGAGTATTTAAAAGGAAAATTCTTAGCCTTTCCAAACCATATCTGCAAAATCTACCGCTTTTATTGGGCTTAAAGGAAAATCAAGTGCTGACTTGATAAAGTTGAGCTGCAATCCTTTTCTCTTCAATCGCAGTAGAATCATGCTAGATTTTACTCTAGCGACTTATCTCGATTTCTAGACCTCCGTATCCATTTTCGATGGACTATAGTCGTCTAGGTGATCTTGACTTAGTGATAAACCTTGTGAGGAGACAAAAATGGAAGGAAAGAGAGTCCAAGAAAGCAGTGTTACGCTCTCACATGTCATGATGCCTCAAGATGCCAATCCTGCTGGAAATATTCACGGAGGCGTCATCATGAAACACATTGATGAGGCTGCCGGTGTTGTGGAGGGCCTCGGGGTCGGGCCAAGCTAATAAGTTGATTTTTATTGTAAAAATGTATAAATATGGGCTCATATTGAGCCAATAATGGCAATTTTAGGGGCAAAAAGAGCAATAATGGAAAGGCGCACAGATGGCTAGAGCGAAAAGACACTTT
>JAJDNT010000120.1 GCA_022340515.1 Deltaproteobacteria bacterium | reverse complement strand
AATCTCAGACTCTGTAGACACTTTAGGAGCTTGGCCACCAGGAAACCAAGGCTGGGCTCAATGAACACTATTCTATGTCCAATAGTGATAGCAGATCCTCCCAATCTGAAATCCTTGGTACCTTTGAATCCGGATTTTTTTCCCCTTTACCCACAACTCCTGGGGCAGGGATAATATTGTTATCTCTGACATAGGTTGTCCAGACAGGCTGCAGTCCTGCTCCGAGGGCACCTGCCACGTCCGCCTCCGGGTCATCCCCCACAAAAGCGATCTCTTCTTTTTCCACCCCAAAATGGTCAATTAGTGCCTCAAAAACTGAAAGATGCGGTTTTCGATAGCCTAAATCGCCGGAAATGAGCACCACCTCAAAGAAAGGTTCCAGATCGAGCTCAGCAATAATTTGGTTGGCAGCGGGCGGATGAGTGAAATTGGAAAGCAAGCCGATACGGTAATTTTGTCTTAGGGTGGTGAGCATCTCTTTAGTTCCGGGAATTAGCTTGGCGTGCTGTATAAAGGCAGAGAAGTAAGTGTCTACGGCTGTTGAGATGTGCGGATTATCCGGGGGAACTTCATGACCCAACTTAGCCAGGGCAGTGCTGATCCAGAAACGGTTGTGGCTTTCCTTTCCATCTCGCTTGGTCTGCTCCAGGAAATCAAGGACAGCCTCACTATGGGCCTCAACAAAATCATTGTGTTCGATGGCAAAACCATTCTCTCTCAAACTACTGGTCAGCCTGGTCAGAGCATCTTTCAGCGCCTGGAATTCCATGGTAATTAAGGTGTTAAAGAGGTCGAAGCCTATTGCCTTTATGTTCTGCATCTCAATGACTCATTTCACAATTACTTAATTCGTCAATCTCTACAACTAGCCGATCATACTCGCGGAAACATCTGAAAAATGCAAGGGATACCTTCAGGTGATCAACATCTCATTGTTGCCCCAGGTGAAGTTTGACAACCTACAAAGCTTCGCGCTATTTTTCTAGGATGTGCGGCAAGAGCATAGATATTGCATGATAAATAGTCGACTGCTGAACTCACCAACATGGATGAAAACTTTTTCCTATGGGGAACCGGCCTAGGGGAGGGGAAAGCATGGCAAATATAGACTTGGACGACATACTAGGTCTTATTGATTCAAATAAGGGAGAAATCATTTGCAGAGCCTGTCTAAAAGAAGAGGAACTGCAGCATATCCCGGAGGAAGAGGTCATTACCAGAGAGAAGATTCAGGGAGATGAAAAATATACCTGTAACCGCTGCAACAAGGAACTTTAGGGAAGTAAATTATAAAAAAGCCCCCTTGGCCGGGCCATTGACCTGCGGGGGCTTTATTAGACAAGGAGGATTTTAACCTCACTTATTTGTATTGATAACCATTCATCTATTGGTTGGCAAGACCGGTAGTATTTTTTTTACAATCAAGAAGGAAATAAATCTGCTTTATGCATTTCGAGGTTTTGAATCTAAAACACCCAGCACTACATTTTGAGCTTCTCAGAGAAGTTTTGTCAGTGGTCAGGTCCGTCGTTCGTTGTTGAATTACTGGTATCACCCTGTTTCAGGGGATATGATTAGGGGATCTTTGGTGGGGTATATCTAACCAGACAAGCTAGAGGGCTAATCGTAATCGGATTCCTCTTGAAACCGATATTCCATGTGGCTTATGTCCGTGAAGGTCTCACCCCGCATTTTGGCCCTCCGTTCCAATTCTGACTGGCAGCGGACACAGAAGCGGGCAAAGGGCATCAACTTCAAGCGTTTCTCACTGATTGGTTCTTCACACTCTTCACAAAATCCGTAGTCGCCGTCTTCAATGGCCTCCAGAGCCTCCTCGATTAATAAAAGTCGTCGTCTCAGTCTCTCGCTAAAAATGTGCGCGTACTCTGCAAGCATGTCTGAAGTCGCATGATCACCCATATCGCCCGTGTAATCTTTATTGCGGGCTTTTTCTTTTTGGACTTTTACCTCGTCAAGGATTTCCTGGCGCATATCCTCTAGTATCTTGCACAATTCTTTTCTGGCGTTTTCTGAAAGGGTCATTTCTGCGCTCTAATTTACAGTCAATATTTACTTTATTATGAATATGTCTTTGATATTATTGCGTCTTTATATCACCGAGCAAAATGACGGGTAATTATGATGTTTTTTTTTGTTTTGGTAAAGAAAAAAATGAAGGGGCAAGGTTTTGCGGGAGGCCAAAAAGAATATTCAGAGGCAAAGCAGAGGGACCGCTATGCTTCTCTGATATGGAAAAGAGGGCACTTTATTTTGCAGAATCGAGGAAAGGATAGTCTGTGTAGCCCCTTTCATCTCCACCATAGAAGGTTGTCTCATCCGGTTCATTCAAAGGTGAATCCTTCTTGAACCGCTCTGGAAGATCCGGATTGGCCAAAAAGAGTCTGCCAAAGGAGACGATGTCGGCGTCACCTCTCTCAATCACCCGTTCTGCCCTGTCTCGATCGTATCCCCCGTTGGTCATGTAGGCCCCTTTGTAGATTCCTCGCAGTTTCTTGGTAATAGGATTCAAAGAAGCGTTGAAATCACCTGGATTGGTAAGATCGATCTCAACAACATGCAAGTATGCGAGGGGGAAGCGGTTGAGTCCTTCAGCAACGTGGCTGAAAAGTACCTCAGAGTTGGAATCGGAAATATCATTGAAAGGATTCTCAGGAGAGATACGAATTCCCACCCGTCCGTCACCCAAGACATTTACCACTGCCTCGGTCACTGCAAACAAAAACCGGGTGCGATTCTCCACGCTGCCGCCGTATTGATCCGTCCTCTGGTTTGACCCATCGCGAAGGAATTGATCTAGCAGATAGCCGTTGGCTGCATGTAACTCAACACCATCAAAACCCGCCTCCCGAGCGTTTTCCGCCCCCCGGCGAAATTGTTCTACAATCCCGGCGACCTCCTCTGTTTGCAAGGCTCGAGGTTCAACGAAGGGACGAGGACCTCTGTAGGTCATTGCCTCTCCTTCCGGTTTTATTGCTGAGGGAGCAACCGGAGCTGCACCCCCTGGCTGCAGGGAGGGATGGGAAATACGTCCGCAGTGGAAGAGCTGAAGAAAAATGAGTCCCCCCCGTTTATGAACCAGATCGGCTACCAGCCGCCAGCCGGAAATCTGCTCGGGCGAATAAATCCCTGGCATATCTGGGTAACCCAACCCTTGAGGTGATACCTGCGCGGCCTCGGTAATGATGAGGCCAGCTCCGACTCGCTGAGCGTAGTAGAGCGCATTCATTGGCTGGGGTACATTCCCTCTACCGGCGCGGTTTCGCGTCATAGGAGCCATGATCATCCGGTTTTTCAGTTCGTAGGCTCCCAATTTGTAAGAACAGAGAAGCTTCATATCCGACTCCCTGCGAGGATTCCATTCTTTCTCATTGGATTGCACGGATTAGAGGCCAAAGCGCTGGGGTTGCCGAGTCTAATCACGGCCCGGTGTCTGTCCTCTTAATCCTTTTTCGCATCGACTCACCATCACTCCAGGCACGGCCGATCAACTCACCCACCGACCAGTATCCGTTATCCGGCATGGTAAGCAAAAAGGGGTTAATTTTCTTGATATCTGGCACGCCCTCAGTGAGAAACTGCTCTTCGGAGTAGGCTCCTACAATCTCGCCGATAAAAAAAGAGTTAGTGGGCAATTCAACCGTTTTTACCAGTTTGCACTCCATGGCAAGGGGACATTCGCTGATCATGGGAGCATTACTTAGCTCGCCGTAGAAAAGATTAAAAAGTTCGGACTTGTCTACCCTTTTCCCTGATACCAGCCCGACATAGTCGGTTATTTCCACCATTGCGACAGTGGGGAAGTTGACGCTGAACTCCCCAGTTTCTGCGATCGCCCTATGGGAGGCATGGCCCTGGCTTACTGCCACCCCGAGCATGGGCGGCTTAGAGTTCACTCTGGTGAGCCAACCCAGAGCCATAAAGTTAGGTCGGTCTTTTAGGCGAGAACCAAGAATTGTGGTGGCCATGGGTAAAACATACGTTTGCTCCCCAATATTTACCTTCGCCATTGTCTCCTCCCCATTACCTGGTTAAATCCCTGCCGCACAGGGGCCAACTCTTCTCTCTTCCCCAGGCGATTTCTTGGCCCTGGATTAACTTTCCCTACTATAATTATGTAGCCTGATGGTGGCAATCTGAAAAAGAGCTGGGTGAATTGCATTTTTCCTTTCAATTCGCTAGAATAACTTTAACCTTTGGAAAACATGACAAAAACCATAAGAGAGGAACTAATGCAGTTTCATGGCACCGACAAGTATTATCTCAACCCCGAACTCAAAGAAATTGTCAACATCGCCATGGCCATGGATAAACCCTTGCTGGTAACCGGTGAGGCTGGTACCGGCAAGACTCAATTGGCCTTTCAGATTTCCCGGGCTCTGGACCTGACCCTAGAAGAGGCTCGTTGCAAGTCAACTTTTAAGGGAGAAGAACTCTGCTATGTTTACGATACTGTCTTGCGCCTCAACGATTCTCGCTTCGGCACCAAGGAAAGCGGCAGAGATGTTAACAACATTTGGGATTATTTGAACTTCGGCCCAATTGGAAGAGCTTTTATGGCCGACGAAAGGCGCGTTCTTTTGTTGGATGAGATCGACAAGACTGACTCAGACACTCAAGACAACTTATTGGACGTATTGGAAGACGGCTCTTTCATCATCCGTGAGATAAACCACAAGGTCAAGGCAAAATATATGCCCGTTACTGTGATTACTAGCAATGCCAAAAGGGAGCTTTCCGATCCTTTCCTCCGGCGCTGCTACTGTCATCACATTCCTTTTCCCGACATGGAAGAAATGAGCCGAATTGTGAGGCTGCACTACCCCGAGATTACTGCTCCCCTTATGGATTCCGCCCTCGCCATCTTCTACCATTTGCGGGAACAGGGATTTGAAAAACCACCTGCCACGGCGGAGCTGCTAGACTGGCTCGGAGCACTGCAGCTAGATGGGGTGAAACCACCACTATCTCCGGATACAGTTCCTTTCCTTGGAACACTGCTAAAGCGAACTCAGGACCTACTCTATCACAAAAGAGAAAAAGCTTAGAGGAAAAGATGTTCCTTCCTTTCTTTTATCAGTTGCGGGATCAGGGTATACCTATAAGCCTTCGCTATGTTTTGGAATTCTACCAAGCCCTGGAAAAGGGGCTTGCCCTTGACCTGGACCGCCTGTTCATTTTGATGCGTCTCATTTTTGTTAAAAAAGTTGAACATTTTGACGCCTTCGAGCAGGCCTTTGCTTCCTACTTTTTAGGCGTTGAAGGTGAGGCCATTCCTCGATTCACTCTTCAGGCCTGGGAAGAAAAAGATTTCAGTCGCTGGCTGGAGGAAGAGTTGGCCAAAGGTACTCTTTCTGGTCATGATTTGGAGAACCTTTCTCTACCAGAGTTGCTTAAAAGTTTCTGGGAAGTGGCCACGGCGCAGAAGGGCAAACATCGGGGCGGCCACACCTGGGTAGGCACCGGGGGAACCTCACCCTTCGGCCACAGCGGGGCAGAGAGAGAGGGCATCCGGGTTGAGGGCGATTCCCTGCACGGCGCTGCCTTGAAAGTCATAGATGCTCGCCGCTATGTTGATTACGCTGCCAGTGCCACCCTGAGAGCCGAAAACCTCCGACAGGTACTGGCGGCGCTTAAACACATGGCTCCGGCGGGCCCGCCAACCGAACTGGACGTTGATGAAACCATAGATCAATCTTGCAGAAACGGTGGGGAAATCGAATTGGTCTTCAAGCAAGAGCTGAAAGATCGTATTCAGCTGATGGTACTCCTGGACAATGGCGGAGCCTCCATGCGACCTTATCTGGATCTGGTGAAGCTAGTCTTCGGCCTCATGCGCGATCAGTTCAAGGACCTTGACTACTACTATTTCCACAACTGCATCTACGGTTGCGTCTATAGTGATCCCCAACGTTTGACCCTTTATCCCATTTACCAGATGCTGAGACGTGATCCTGAAACCCGGCTGATAATTATAGGAGATGCCAACATGGCCCCGGCTGAACTCATGCTCTCCGACGGTGCTATCGATTATTTCTCCAAGGTCAGAGTGCCTGGACGGGACTGGCTCTGGCAAATTCGCAACTACTTCGGTCACAGTGTGTGGCTCAACCCCATCCCCCGACACCAATGGCCCCAGGAAAGTCAGACCATTTTTCAAATAGGTGAGATCTTTCCCATGGAAGATCTGACCCTAGCCGGCATAAGACGGTCTGTGGAATGGTTGAACTCCGGGGCACCACCTAAGAAAACCAGCAGTCGGCAGCTGGCAGTTGGCAGCGCTTAGATTTCAGAGTGTGGATTTCGGATTGCGGATACAAGGGTTTTTAGATTTGAGATTTGAGATTGCAGATTTTTTCAAGCCTATGCTCTATGCTTTATTTCTACTGGATTCTGACTCCTGAATTCTTGTATGCTTTGGTGCCTAGTGCTTAGTTCATAGTGCCTAGTTGAAACAGCTCTCTGAGGACTGAACAAGAGGAAACCTTCTATGAAAATAGCCGTTATCGGTGCCGGCATTTCAGGAATGGTTACTGCCTATCTCCTTTGCCAGGACCACGATATCACGGTTTTCGAAGCCAACGACTATATCGGCGGGCACACCAACACTATTGATGTCGGGTTCAATGGGGCGAATTACAGGGTCGATACCGGCTTCATTGTTTTCAACAAGGAAAACTACCCCAATTTTGTCAAACTTATGGAGCGCTTGAGCGTAACCTATCAGCCCTCCAACATGAGCTTCAGTGTGCAGTGTGAACTAACCGGCCTGGAGTATTGCCCAAGCACCCTGAATTCCCTCTTTGCCCAAAAACGCAACCTCTTCCGCCCCTCCTTCTATCGCATGCTCTTTGAGGTGTTTCGCTTTCGTCGCGAGGCTCAGGAGATTTTGCGCTCAAAGGACTACGAGACCACCCTCGGCGCTTACCTGGGGCAGAGAAAATACTCGCAGATCTTTATAAATCATTTCATCATCCCCATGGGCGCAGCCATATGGTCGGCTGATCCGAAGCAATTCAAAGAATTTCCAGCCCACTCTTTTGTCCAGTTTTTCAACAACCACGGATTCCTTAAAGTGAAAGACCAGCCCCTGTGGCAGGTAATTAAAGGTGGTTCAAAAAGTTATGTAGAGCCTCTAACTAGGCCATATAGAGAAAAAGTGCGACTCAATTGCCCGGTAAAGTCCATAAATCGTCACCCTGACTACGTGGAAGTGACCCAGCATAACGGTGAGCTTGAGAGATTCGATCAAGTCGTAATAGCAGTGCACAGCGACCAGGCCCTTGCCATGCTGGTCGATCCCTCCGATGCGGAAAGGCAGATATTGGAGGCAATCCCATATCAGGAAAATCTAACCATCTTGCATACCGACTCTTCCCTCCTGCCCAAGAAAAGGGCTGCCTGGGCAAGTTGGAACTACCAGATTCCCCGGGAGGAGTTGGGTCGGGCAGCAGTAACCTATTATATGAATATGCTGCAGAGCCTCAGTTCACCGGTTGATTTTTGCGTAACCCTCAATCGAGGCGAAGTTATTGATCCAACCAAGATCATCCGAGAGTTCATGTATCACCATCCGGTTTACACCCTCAAGGCGCCTATGGTCCAGAAGCGTCGTCAGGAGATAAACGGTGTCAATCGCACCTATTTCTGTGGAGCCTACTGGGGTTATGGATTCCATGAGGACGGGGTCAACAGCGCTCTGGCTGTGGCTGAACATTTTGGGAAAACCATTTAAACATGAATAGCTGCATCTACGAGGGTCAGGTTCGCCACCGCCGCTTTAGACCGGTGGAGAACTCTTTTCGCTATGGTATTTTCTTTATGTTCCTCGACCTGGAGGAACTGCCAGGACTGTTCCACAAAAATATTTTCTGGTCGCACCATCGGATTAATCTAGCTTATCTACGCCGTCGGGATCACCTGGGCGAGGCGCAAGTACCGCTCCAGCGAGCAGTGCGGGACCTGGTAAAACAACGGTTAGGCAAAGGGCCAACCGGCCCCATTCGGTTGCTCACTCACTTGAGGTACTTTGGATATTGCTTCAATCCTGTTAGCTTCTATTACTGTTATGACCAAAAAGACCAACAGGTGGAAACCATAGTAGTTGAGATTCACAACACCCCTTGGGGCGAGGAATATTGTTATGTCCTTGGTGAGGAACTGAATGAACATCCGGTGAGGGGGTGGAAGCGCTATCAGTTTGGTAAGAATTTCCACGTCTCACCTTTTATGGATATGGATATCTGGTACGACTGGCGGTTTAGAGAGCCCGGCAAATCATTGAGCGTGCACATGACTAACCTGCAAAAGGGGACTAAACTATTCGATGCCACTCTGAGCCTGAAGCGAAGGGAAATTAGTAGCCGTGAGTTGAACAGGGTCTTATTGGCCTATCCCTTCATGACCCTCAAGGTCACCATGATGATATATCTCCAGGCCCTTAGGTTGTGGTCTAAAGGGGCACCTTTCTATGTCCACCCAGACAAAAGAGACTGAATCATGACCTATTCCATCGTGCCAGCGGAAGCTTCTGCTATTGAGCACACTAAACCAAGTCGGTTTGATCAGCTTGCCAAAAAATTACTTTTCGCGCTCCTCCGTAATCTTCGTCGGGGAAAACTCACCATAATCGACGGCTCTGTCCGCCGGATTTTCGGTGAAAAAAGCAAGCAGTTCCCCTTGGAAGCCACAATCACCTTTCACCATCCCCGTTTCTTTAGCTCCATAGTACTTGGAGGCAGTATTGGCGCCAGCGAGTCTTTCATGGCAGGCCACTGGTCAACCGATGACCTGACCACGGTGATCCGTATCATCATCTTGAACCAAGAACTGTTGGAAAGAATGGAAAAAGGTCTGGCCTGGCTCACAGCTCCTCTTCACATGTTCTTTCATCTCTTAAGAAGCAATACAAAAAAAGGAAGTCGCCTCAACATCTTTGCCCATTACGACTTAGGGAACGACTTCTACAAGCTCTTCCTCGACGAGACCCTTACCTACTCCTGCGGCATATTCGAGCGTGAGGACAGCACCCTCAAAGAAGCGTCCCTGGCGAAATACGCTCGCATCTGCCAGAAGCTGGATCTGTCGCCTAAAGATAATGTAGTTGAAATCGGCTCTGGCTGGGGTGGTTTTGCCATCTACGCAGCGCAGAATTATGGCTGCCGCATAACCACAACCACAATTTCCACCGCCCAATATGATCTGGCAAAAGAACAAATCGACAAAGCCGGAGTGGCCCATAGGGTAAAATTGCTCTTGGAGGATTATCGAGATCTTAGAGGTAAGTACGACAAGCTCGTTTCCATCGAAATGATAGAGGCCGTGGGCCATAAGTATTTGGATACCTTCTTCCGCTCTTGCAGCAAACTTCTAGAAGAAGACGGCACGATGCTCCTGCAGGCCATAACTATTAAAGACCAAGTATTTGACCAGCACAAACGGAGTGTGGATTTTATCAAACGGTACATCTTCCCGGGAAGCTGCATTCCATCTATTACGGCCATGAGCAGATCCCTCGCCCGAGCCAGCGACTTAAAGCTTTTCCACCTAGAGGATATCACTCCCCATTATGCCAGAACGCTCAGCACTTGGAGGCAAAGGTTCTTTGCCAACATTGAAAAAGTTCGCGGGCTGGGATATCCGGAGACGTTCATTCGCATGTGGGATTATTATCTTTGTTATTGTGAGGCTGGTTTTGCCGAGCGTTACCTGGGCGACGTCCAGATGCTTCTTACCAAACCCCTTTGTCGCCGCCCACCACTATTACCTCCTCTTGCTTACTAAGGACCTTGGCAACTGAATTTTAAGACCCTACTAGGTTGAAAGCTTGCAGCGGTGTTGCAAACCAGAGGGAATTTCTGCTGCTTCAACCTGCGAGTGGGTGGAAAACTCCCTGTTGTACTCCACCCTTCGGCTCAGAGGCTGTCGCACCAATTCCCCTCTACCAAAAAGTCCTCTCATTCGGAGACGGAACCACTCAATAGCGGCAAAACAGACAAGTCCGAAGGACTTAACCCCTTCCCTTGGCGCGGGTTTGCCGAAGACTTCATTATAGAGTGCGGCCGCCTGCGCGGCCTTTTTGCGAGAACTAGTATTGGGAGCGAAAATCTTCGCACTTAGGATCAAAGGACGAAATTCGAGAGCACGTTGGCGCATTTTCTCAATACGTAGATTCATAAATTGATCAGTTTGGTGATCGGTTGATCTCTGGTAGCGCAGAGTCTGCGGGTTCCAGGAGAGCCCGGCCTGTTCTCTGGTCTTCATCTCCTCTTTCGCCCGTTGATAGCCGCGTATAGCTGTAAGGGCCATGTTGAGCACACCTGGTCCATCCGTTTCATACTTCCGGCGGAAAGCCCCCCGCGTAATTTTTCCTGCCTCTCTACTGGTGAAATGGGGATGATAAAAGGCCAATTCATCCTGACCGTGCAGCTTGGTGTAGGGAAAGTCAGGAATCATCTTCCCCTCAGCAACGTATCTCCTGAATAGGGGCGTGCCCGGAAAGGGTATGAGCTGCATGAACTGATGAAGATCTGTACCCAGGCCAATGGCCCAGTTGATCTCCTCCTCGAGGGTCACCCTGTCGTGGTGCTCGGCAAAAAGTATGGATGAAGAAATAACTGTTATACCCTTGGCTTGCAACTCGGCAAGGAGAGAGCCAACGTCGATTTCCTCTACCTTGGAGAAGAGGGCCTTTTTAGATTCAACCCCCACCCAGACAAGACAAACTCCGAGCCTGACCAGGAAGTCCACTCCCACTTCAGCGATGGTTTCTGCCGAGGAAAATATGGCAAAGGAGTACGGCTGGCGGTGCTGTTCCATCTTCGCCAGCAAATCCCGAGCCCTAGCTGGCATCTTGAGAAAGTTCTCATCAAGGATGGCGAAGCCTTCCACTCCCAACTTTTTTTGTGCCTCTCTGCACACTGCAAAAACTGACTCTCCCGTGGGCAAAAAGGGAATGTAAGAATTGTTGAACTTGTTTGAAGTAGAACAGAAAAAACAACCGTTGGTGCAGCCGAGACCCGGAAAGAGCACCCCACTATCATCGATGACGTCTCTGAAACCATAGAGGTACTTCTGAGAGACACCGTGCATTATGGGATGCTTGATCGGTGCCTCAGGGTTTTCGCCGAAATACTCTCTGAGCCACCGCACCCCTTCTCCGGGGCAAATCTCATCGCAGGGAACAATCTCCGCCAAGTCCGGCAGCATGGTGCCATAGCCCCCTAAGATAATCTTGGTTTGCGGGTAGTGCTGCCGGATGTATTCAGCCATTCGCTTTGCTTTGAGGACATTCTGCTGGGTAAAGGAAATACCCACATGGGTGTATTCTCTTTGCAGTTCTCTGATGTAACCTTTCCAGGTAGGAAAATCGAGGACGGTTGCGGGAAGGGAGTCAAGGTTTTCTGCTAAGAAATAAAGGGGAAAGGTCCAGTAATTCGCCCGGGGTGAATGCACTCCCTGTTCGCGAGTAATTTGGTTGTTGAAAAGTTCCATCTGCATACCCAGACCTTCAGCATATTTGTTCTTTATACCGTAAGGTCCGAATACGGTGGTAAGCAGGAGTTTAGGCCGACGCATTTGTTTGCACCTCTTCAAACCCTTTTGTCGCCCTCCGTCGATACTCTTATTCTTTCCACTGTAAGCTCGTATCGAGTTGCTTGCCCCCGGCGACTCTTTAGGTCTCAGACAGGTTTTGGTCTACATAGATGAGCTTATCGGTGTCGAATCCCCATTCCTTGGCCTTGCTCACAAGTTCTTCTACTATGACTCTATCCAAGGTCTTTTCTCTCGACAAAATCCAGAGGTATGAAAGACTCGGTCCTGTAACCATGGCGTAGCTGTAATCTTGTTGGTCTAAAGCAATGATGTGGTATCCGCCATAAAAAGGTCCGAAAAAGGATACCTTGAGGCTGCCAACACTTTCTTTTCCAACTAGGTAAGCTTTGCCGGTAATCATCTGCCACTTACCAGATTTCTGATTAAAGCCCTGGTTCACCACCTCAACCCCACCGTCTTGCCTTAGGGAGTATTGAGCTGTCACCCTGGATAGATTGCGCTCAAAGGAGTGATCCAGCCGGGCGATCTCGTACCATTTACCCATATACCTTTCGAGCTCGAATTCCCTCACTGGTTTCAGGCCCTGAGGGACACCCGTGCAGCTGACGATTAGCAGCAGCACGACGGCTTTGACAATTGAGCAAAGTTTTTTCATTTGGCCAGCCCTCCCCTTATGGAAAATTAATGCTAGGCTCAGAGGCCAGAGGGCCATGTTTTCATTGCTTGAGGGCATTGTATTCCAGCCCAGTTCTATTAGATTGGATAGAAGCAGAGATTAATGCGATCTTTGGCTTTAGCCGTATCTCA
>JAJDNT010000116.1 GCA_022340515.1 Deltaproteobacteria bacterium | reverse complement strand
GCTCGTATTATTCTCTCAAACAAGAAAAAACTACGATAATTCAAAATCTTAGAAACTTTTTGAAACGCCAGAGGTATTTACACGCCTTTGGGAAGAAGAATCTTTTCGGGAACCTTCTTACAATACTATATGGCAAGCCCGCATTTTTTTATTGGACTATGCGAGCTGATGTAAGTCTCAATGATGCCGTCCTTGATGTAGGTTGTGGAAGAGGAGATCTACTTTTAGAGATGCGAGGTGCTGGTTTTTCCAACCTTACGGGGCTTGATCCTTATATCGAACAAGACATCTACTACAAGAACGGAGTAGCGGTTTTGAAATGCAATTTGGATGAAATCGGGAATAAGTATGATTTTATCATGCTCCACCATTCTTTCGAGCACATGCCTGATCCACAGAGGACACTTGGACTTATCAGTCAAATCCTAAAGCCAAACAGGACTGTTTTAATTAGGATACCGGTAGCTTGCTCCCATGGATGGCGACATTATGGGATAAACTGGGTAGAGCTCGATGCTCCCCGGCATCTATTTCTACATACAGAAGAAAGCATGAATATTCTGGCAAGAGGAGCAAATTTTGACGTTATTGAAGTCGGTTATGATTCTACGGCTTTTCAGTTCTGGGGCAGTGAACAATACTGCAGAGACATTCCCCTCCAGGACAGGCGATCCTATGCTGTTAATCCGAAAGTTTCCATTTTCACAAAAGAAAAAATACGATCCTTTGAAGCTAGAGCACAGGAACTGAACTCAAAAAGAGATGGTAGTCGAGCTTGTTTTTACCTTCGGAAGACTAATTTGGATAATAAAAAGCTCCCCCCATGAGATTTCTTGAAGGTCCGAGCGGAGTCACTGGCGACGTCTTTTTTTAGGTGGAGTGGAAATTTTTTTCCACTTTTAGGAAATGCTGTTGCATATTATCCCTTTTTGATTCTCTTGTTTTTAATCTAAGTACTTGCATTTAATAGTTAAATGGAGGCTCTTATCGTTCTGGCATGACCTTTGCTCTCTCCGGAACAACTAATCAAGATCACATGGTATTTGGATGATATGATTTCATCACGATCAGCTTTCCTTGTACGAACTTTACGAAATTAATTAGAAGAAAGGATATTGATGACAAGTGTCCGCAAGAAGGCACTGATAGTATTTGTTGCCCTCCTGTGTTGTCTATTCGTTGCGGCGACCCATTACGCTAGTGCACAACCACCTGTCAACGATTTGTGTGAGAATGCCATAGGACCATTGTCGATAACGGTCGGTGAGAACTTAGTCCAAGAGGGAAAAACCATCGATGCCACATTTGACGATGTTGGTGATTGCGGTGAATTCAACGATAACACCGCTCCAGGTGTATGGTATAGAGTGGTGGGCACCGGTACCAAAATCACTGCCTCAACCTGCGGTTCCCCAACTAACTATGACACAAAGATCAGTGTTTTTTGCGGCTCGTGCGAAGAGCTGATCTGCATCGACGGTAACGACGATGGCTGCCCGAACAAAGATAACGCTCTTCAAAGCACCGTAAGTTGGTGTTCTCAGGAAGGTGCTGAATACCTTATTTTGGTTCACGGCTTTGAGAGCGCAGTGGGTGACTTTGAACTTTCCCTCTCGGCGGACGACGGCAAGCATTGCGAGCCTGAACTGAAATGCATCCCCGTTGGGGCATGCTGCCTTTCCAATGCTAGTTGCCAAGACAGCTACACTCAGGCCGAGTGCGATAGACTGGGCGGCTTGTACCAGGGTGACGACACTCTCTGCCAGGGAGGCTTTTTATACCATAAAGAAGGATTGGACAACCCACTAGAGGACATCTACCATACGGGTAATAAATTGGAACTCGTCAGTTCTTGCGATGATTGCGGCGAGGAAGTGCCAATCGGTTTCCCATTCAATTTCTACGGTGACACCCACCAAGAGATCAAAGTCTCGTCCAACGGCTACCTTACCTTCGGGGATGACCTGGAGGACTTCACCAACGACCGAGTTCCCTACACCACCAACCCCAACGACCTGATTGCACCCTATTGGGACGACTGGATCCCCAGTGAGGGCGGCGCAATACACTACCAGACCATGGGAGAGACCCCCAACCGCAGGTTCATTGCCCAATGGACCAAGGTAAAACACTATGACGTCCCTGGCAAGAGCACCTTTCAGGCCATTCTCTTCGAGGGTAGTGACTGTATAGAGTTTCGCTACGGCAACCTAGCTCCAGTGTCCCCGACAATCGGCATCGAAAATCAGGACGGCACCAAAGGCATCGACGTTACAACCGATGAAAGTAAGGGCTTTCGTTTTTGTCCGGAGCCGCTTGATCCTATCGAGTGTAGCCTCGAGGTGAGTCTGGACATCAAGCCTCGCAGTTGCCCAAACAAACTCAACACCAAAAGCCGTTTATTTATCACTGCAGCGATCCTAGGCTCTGAGTACTTTGATGTAAGAGAGGTAGATATATTAACAATAGAGCTTGAAGGCGTAGCGCCCTTGCGCTCGAACTTTCGGGACGTTGCAACTCCATTTCTGCCCATGGTGGGCAAAGTGGACTGTGAAGAAGACTGCAACAATTTGGGATCCGATGGTTTTATGGACCTCACCTTGCAGTTTGATACCCAGGAAATTGTCAGAGCCCTTGGGGAAGTTGAAGATGGGCAATGTCTGACCTTGCAACTTACAGGTAAATTGCTTGATGGTACCCCCATAGTCGGTGAAGATGTGGTGGTAATAATAAAGAGGGGACGGCCATGGTTTAAGAAAGATAAGACAAAGAAAAAGGGAAAAAAATTTCCCTTTATGTGAATCTTAGTTCCAAAAGTACCTCACGTGGGTTGCTACGTATATCCACCCTAAGCTTCTATAAATACTCATTATTTTCTGAAATCATCCGGCTGGCATGAATTTGGCTTTGAGTAAACGTAATGATTTCTGCAAGTTGCGTAATGAGGAACCAGCCACAGTAACTTATTGCATTTGAAATTAAGTGGGAATTCTGATCTTACCAAAGGGCTTTTGACCAGGGATTGAGTTGAATTCTAGCCAAATATTACTTGGCCATTTGGCCATTTCTAGTGATATAGCAATCCAGTTCAGGACAAGATTGTACTTATAACATATTGATATATATTGTAATTTATTTTTTAATCGACTTTGGCATTGCTTCTGCAAAATTGAGAGACAAACACAAGAAAAAACATGGGGGGTTTTTAGAAATAGGGGGAGGATAGAGATGAAAGCAATTAACAAAATAAAACTGGTTACCGTGGGCATGATCATTATCGGTCTTGCTTTTTTGTGCCCTTTTGTCTCTCAGGCTTCAGAAGTTGATAGCATAGAGATCGTCGACTTCGGTCTCTACAAAACCACATTTGCCAACTGGCAAGAAGCTCCCGACACCCAGAGGGGCGAAATTCAAGTCGTCGGTTCAAGAGAACTTATCAAACGGACCAAAAGAATTCCCGGCAAGGACGGTACAGAATTCGGCATTCGTTACGTGGTGAACGGCCAGGAGGAAGGCGGCCAGGTAGACCTCCTCGTCAGGGTATTGCATTGTGATAGTCAAACTAGCGAGGAGTGGACAACTTCAAGGCAGATCGGCGCCCCATCCTTCGACGGCTGGAAATTCGACACTTATTCACAGATCGTCCCTGGGAAATTGACCATTCAACTGTTTCACCAGGGCGTAAAGTTGGCTGAGAAAAGTTTTACTGTCTACGAACCGTAAAAGCTTGTAATCAGGTAGTATTTTCAAACTGGAAGAAAGGTAACCGTAAAAAGTACTAAAAAACTTATGGAGGAACAAAGAATCTCCTGCCCTTGACCGGGATAACCACGGGGCTGGCCACAACGGCCGGCCCCTTCTCATTAAAGACTGACTGAAATGCTTATTTTAAGAATCCGCCTGCGGTCTTCATATACAAAATGCCGTATCTTTCCTTGATCTCTCGATCTAATTCGTCTGCCTTTTCCAGATCCAAAGGCAGCTGAACATTTCCGGGTAGGAGCAACAGTGCCTTTTTCTCTCCCTTTTTCTTTAGATCCTGAATAGCATCATAAAGCTGTTCTATGTTTAGCACCTCCACATCGTTTATCTTCTCCACCCGCGTCAGATAAGCTGAAGTTTCCACCAATCCGTATTCAGGGAATATCTCAGAAATAATGACTACCTTCTGGTATGGCTTTTGAGGGAACTCCCCCAGGTATTTTTCCTGATATGAGCGGCCGGACCTGCCGAGATTCTTGATACAATTGTAAGTGAGTTCAACAAAGCCAATGCCCCCGGTGACGAAATAATTGGCCCTGGTGAAGATTTTAGATACCAGCTTCGGCAACCCCTGAGTTACATAACCTTTAATCTCCAGGACTTTACCCTCTCTAATCACCTTGATCTTCAGGGGGTCACCTACTCTCTTGCGATTGAGTATCTCTTCAAAGTAGATTTTCTGTCCCAGGGGTTTAAAGAAGATATCGCCAAAATTGTCTATCTCATGGCCATCTATCTCGAGGAGGATGTCGTTATTGCGGAGTCCAAACTTATGGGGACCTCCCTCTGGGATAATGTAATTTAGAAGCACACCCCCTTGGCTGGCCTCTAGTTGATAGTACTCTTTTAGTCGGGGAAACATGGGTTGGGCCTCGTACTGCCATCGGGGAATTAGTTCTTTATTTTGCAGCAAGCCCATGAGGTGTTTAACCAAATTAATGGGGATAAAGTAATTGATTCGATCACTGGCACTTACCCCTTGGAAGGCAATGCCAACCACTTTTCCGTCTTTGAGAACAGGACCGCCTGAGTTTCCCCGGTTCTGCTGAAGTGAGGCTTGGACCATGAGCCAATATTCTTGGGAGTAGGTGTATCGGTTAACCTCGATCCTACTGATTTCCCCTTCTTCCGATTTACTTATTCTCTCTCCGCCAAGGGGATAGCCCCAGCCCAAAACCTTATCTCCCACCCGCAACTCATCACTGTCCCCCAGTTGCAGCGGAACAACCTTACCGTTACGGGCTTCGTATGCCTCCAGCTCCTGGGGTTCCAGCTGGAGGACAGCAAAATCGGCAGAGTTGCATATTCCCAGCAGCTTTGCCTCGTAGCGTCTTTTTTCCCGGCCGTTGGATAGTTTGATACTTTGCGCCATGGCGACAACGTGCGCATTTGTTAAAATTAACCCTTTCATCCCCGGAAAATCTTTCCTGTCTTTGAAAAAAAACCCGCTGGCTGCGACAGTCTCGAAGTTGGGGCTCTTCCATGGCTTGTGATAGTAGGACTCCTTTTTTGTAGCTAGGACTCGCACCACCTGAGTGTCAATGCTAGAGTCGGCTTGTCCGCCATAGCTAATAGAGGTTAGCTGGAAAAAAATCAGGGTAAACAAGAGAAGATTAGTCCTATATTTCATTCTTAC
>JAJDNT010000111.1 GCA_022340515.1 Deltaproteobacteria bacterium | reverse complement strand
ATCAATTTCAGGCCCAAAAGTAAGATTAAATTGAGTGCTAGATTCAGTGTTTTTGAAAGTAAAACCAGGGCGAGGTGGAGCAGACTCAGGCCATGTTTGAGCAAAGGAAGAGATTCAGCCCTAACTTGCAGCTTTAGAATGGACAACATGGTAATCCCTGTAGTCTTGAATGATCTCGAATAACTCTTTTGCTTCAGCAGCGGTGAGGAATATGCTGAAAAACTTAAATGCATACTCTGAAGATATTTTCCCGTTTTGCTCTGAAACAGCAATTATTCTTTGCAGTTCTGACTCAATGTGATTTGACATAAATCTCCTTTCTTCTAATGAATTTATAAGATTAAATGGCAGGGTCACATGCACACCCTGCGTACCTGTGTAGACGAATGACCATAACTCAATAAGTGCCGGTCAACTGGATCGCCTCGTCTGCCTGAATGGCCCTTAGAGCTGCCCTTTTCAATTCAGTAAGATCGAATGATTTGATTACGTAGTAATCAGCGGCAAAAGCTCTAGGATCCTCTTTGTAGGTGTCATAGGCAGTAGACAAAATGACGGGCAAATCGAGGTGGTGACTCCGTATTTCTTGCAGCAGTTCAAGGCCGTCGTAGTCCATCAGCTTGATGTCCAAAATAACCAGATCGGGCTGAAAGAGGTTAATCTTTCTCAAGAGATTATGACCTGAAGCAACAGTGAAGACCTCGTAACCCTCCTCAGAGAGTTCTTCAGCATAAAACCTCCGTATGTATTCCTCATCGTCCACCAAAAGAATTCTTGTCATGGTAACCTCCTATTGTTCGCGCTTACTGAATTATTCCTGAACTTTTTCGCATTTATACCTGGGGTTTGTTACAAAACTGTTGTGAAATTGTGTATTTTTGGTGAGGAAGAGGCAGCAAAGACAATCTGGGCCGTGAAGTCACATGGGCAGGCGAGCTTTTGGTCTCACAAATGCTATGGTTTCCTCATAGACTTATGAGCAGGAATGTGAGTATGAGGACTTGGTTTCGTGAAGCCAATCGATTATACGGTCCTTTATTGCTTCCCGTAGCTCCCTGGTTTTGGATAATCGTTCCATTGCGTTTCCACCAAAAGATGCTGGATCCGGGAAATTCCACGTAAGCCGTTTAGTTATTCCAGGAAAAACTGGACAGTTCTCCTCAATCTCCATATCACACACCGTTATTACATAATCAAACAATTTTCCTTGCTTAAAAAAATCGAAAACACTCTTCGACTGATTTTTTGAGATGTCGAGACCGTCTTCTTTCATCACTTCGACTACGAATGGGTTGAGGGACTGGGGTTCAAACCCAGCGCTCTCAGCTACGAAGTGATGACCGCCCAGGATGTTGAGAAATGTCTCTGCCATCTGACTCCTGCCGCTATTGTGTACGCAAATAAAGAGAACTCGACTTTTGCTCATGACTATTGTGTCCTTGCTCCGGACCTGTCAAAGCTAAAAAGGTAAGCTGAAAGTGCCAGGTCTCGCAGAATGAGAATGCTCTTTGGTCCAAGTTTTAATACACAACCGATTATGGTCCCCGTTCCCGGCAAGATACTTCTGGAGGGCGTAAATGATCCACCTTGTGTTTGGATGCCCTTCAAAAGGAAAGCGGCATCTGACTGAGATCATCGCCACCAGCGTAGCAAGCGTCAATATAGCGAAAAGTATAACTCTCATCTTACTGATTCCCTTACTCCTTATATCCATAATCTAGCGCGCTTAGATGACACTTCTGTTACAGGGAGATTACATTACTGTGGATCCCAAGGAGATCAATACTTTCTATGGTTTTCTTACACATAGGGCACAACTTTCCTATGAGCAGAAAGCTTATCCATACTTGCCACCTATCTCCTCCAACTTGTCTCATATTTGTAACAGGGCTGTAACAATCGACGAGTATTACTAGGATGCGCTGTTCAGATCTGCTTTGAGATTTTATGAAAATGGGGAAAGAAAGCGGGTATCTAATAAATGAATTTATTAAGCACAAGGTTGATAACGTTATGAAATATCAAGACATTAAGGCGTTAAAATCTTTAAGGCCTGCGGAGGAGGTTAACCCCAAGTAATGTCACCTGCCACAATACTTACGGTTTTACTAATCTTCTCTTCAGTCGCCTATTATCTGGGGCGAAAGCGAGCTTTTGCCGTTGCCGGCAAGGCAGGTGGCATCAGATACCTTCATTCACGGCCAACCTACTACGGTGCTCTCACCGCACTGTGGTGCGGCATTCCTGCCTTGCTTCTTTTTGGTTTATGGCTTGCCTTGGAGGACAAGATCATTACCAATCTGGTCGTCTCTGGTCTTCCCGAAGCCATACGTACCCTTCCGGAAAATCGTTTAAATCTCGTGGTAAACGACATAAAGAATCTGGTGAACGGTAATGTTGTGGCCGGAGCGGTGACTGCCACAATCCAGGAAGCAGCAGTTCATTATAGAAACCTCAAGGCTACCAGCAATGCGGCATTGGCGGTGGGAGTTTTCTCTCTTGGTATAGTGGCTACTGCTGTAATTCGTAGCAAAATAAGCTCAACCCTTCGAGCCCGTAATCTGGTGGAGCAGTTGATCGAATACTTTCTCATAGCCTGCTCCTGCCTTGCCATACTAACTACCATAGGCATAATTCTTTCCGTCCTCTTTGAGGCCATTAGGTTCTTTAAAGCAGTACCTCTAACGGATTTTCTTTTTGGCCTGGAGTGGAGTCCGCAGATGGCGATCCGGGCGGACCAGGTGGGTTCTTCGGGTGCATTCGGCGCTATTCCTGTACTTTCAGGAACCTTGATGATTTCGGCCATCGCCATGCTGGTGGCTGTGCCAATCGGCCTCATGTCGGCGATTTATCTGGCGGAGTATGCCAACAGACGATTTCGAGACATAGCCAAACCGCTGCTGGAGATTCTTGCGGGCATTCCCACCGTTGTTTATGGCTTTTTTGCAGCTATTACCGTCGCGCCATTTGTCCGCCGCTTAGGTTTTACTCTGGGTCTCGACGTCTCCTCAGAAAGTGCTCTGGCAGCGGGGTTGGTCATGGGGATCATGATCATCCCTTTTGTGTCCTCCCTTTCAGACGATGTGATCAACGCTGTTCCTCAGGCTCTGCGCGATGGCGCCTACAGTCTCGGAGCCACCCGCTCAGAAACCATAAAGCAAGTAGTTCTGCCCGCAGCCCTGCCTGGCATTGTCGGCAGTATCCTTTTGGCTGTGTCCAGGGCTATTGGCGAGACCATGATCGTGGTAATGGCGGCAGGTCTAGCCGCGAATTTGACCTTAAATCCCTTCAAGACTGTAACCACCGTAACGGTACAGATTGTTACCTTATTAATCGGTGATCAGGAGTTTGACAGCCCAAAGACGCTGGCAGCATTTGCCTTGGGGCTCTTGCTGTTTGTGGTAACCCTACTTTTAAATGTCATAGCCCTGCATGTAGTCCGCAGATATCGAGAACAATATGAATAAGGATGACTCGAAAGCAAACAAAAAGGTGGAGAAAAGAACGATAGATATTGTCCACCAGGGACTGGCCAAAAGATACAGGGCCGAAGGTCGGTTCAAATTTTACGGTCTGGCGGCAATCGTCATGAGCCTTCTCTGTTTAGCCATACTCTTCATCAGTATTGTGGGTAATGGATACAAGGCCTTCCGACAAACTTACGTTGAGTTAGAGGTGTTCTTTGATCCCGCTATTCTGGATCATGAGAATCTTTCAGCCGCAAACTACAGTGGATTAGTGAAAAGCACCCTGCGAAAGATGTTCCCTGAGGTCAAAGGACGGAGTGAAAAGCGTGAACTCTATAAGTTGGTGAGTCCAGGTGCAGCATTCCAGTTGCGGAAGATGGTTCTCAAAGACCCCGAGATCATCGGCAGAAGCATTTCGGTGTGGGTGCCAGCTGACGACGATGTGGATATGTTGATTAAGGGCTACTTCAGCACTGACGCTGCCGAGAATGCACGCCGGCTGAGTGACAAGCAGTTGGCCTGGATAGAACAATTACGAGAGCAAGGCAAAGTTAAAAAGAAGTTCAACACAACCTTTTTCACCGCAGGTGATTCCCGCGAGCCTGAACTCGCTGGCATTTGGGGGGCCGCCGTCGGGTCATTTTTCGCCCTGTTGGTTACTCTTCTACTCTCCTTCCCAATAGGCGTGGCTGCAGCGGTCTACCTAGAGGAATTTGCTCCAAAGAACAGGTGGACAGACCTTATTGAAGTAAACATCAATAACCTGGCTGCTGTTCCCTCCATTGTCTTCGGCCTTCTCGGCCTAGCAGTCTTCCTCAATTTTTTTGGATTTCCTCGGTCTGCTCCCCTTGTGGGGGGAATGGTTCTTAGTCTCATGACTCTGCCTATCATAATTATTGCAAGCCGGGCAGCTCTGCAATCGGTGCCACCTTCTATTCGTGAAGGTGCACTGGGTGTTGGTGCTTCAAAGATGCAAATGGTGGTTCACCATGTGCTGCCCCTGGCCCTTCCCGGCATGTTAACCGGAACCATCATCGGGATGGCTAGGGCTCTTGGGGAGACTGCACCTTTGCTTATGATCGGCATGGTTGCCTTTATCGTCGATATACCGAGGGGTTTCACCGACCCGGCTACGGTTTTACCGGTGCAAATATATCTCTGGGCAGATAGTCCTGAAAGAGCTTTTGTTGAAAGGACTTCAGCCGCAATTATGGTTCTGTTGGCTTTTTTGATGCTCATGAATGCAGCAGCAATAGTGCTGCGAAAAAAGTTTGAAAAACGTTGGTAAAAGAAAAGTAAAACAAAGGAAAAAAAGAAAAGGAGGAAAGAAATGGTAAGAAAAACAGTTCTACTTGTCGCTGCCCTGGTTTTTGTTTTTGTCGCATCCACTGGGGTAGTAAACGCACAGTCCGCTAGGGACTACATCAATATCGTCGGCTCTTCCACTGTATATCCATTTGCAACTGTGGTGGCCGAACAATTCGGCAAAACCACCCGCTTCAAGACCCCCAAGATCGAGTCAACCGGGTCGGGTGGTGGATTTAAACTCTTCTGTGCCGGGGTTGGGGTTGAATACCCCGATATCACCAACGCCTCGCGACGGATAAAAGAGTCTGAATTTGAGAAGTGCCGCCAGAACGGGGTCAACGAAATCGTCGAAGTCAAGATCGGCTATGACGGTATCGTCCTGGCAAATTCCAAGAAAGCCAAGCCAATGAAGATAAGCCGCAAGGACATCTTTCTGGCCCTGGCGAAGAATGTGCCCGATCCGAAGGGTGGTGAGAGACTGGTTGGCAATCCTTACAGAACCTGGAAGGATGTCAACCGATCTCTGCCGAATATAAAAATAGAGGTTCTGGGACCGCCGCCCACCTCGGGTACAAGAGATGCCTTTGTTGAGTTGGTGATGGAAGAAGCAGCAAAGAGCTATCCTTGGATCAAAACCATGGACAAGAAGGCTTTCAAGGAAGTCGCCCACACCATTCGAGAGGATGGGGCCTACATTGAGGCTGGTGAGAACGACAACCTCATAGTGCAAAAGCTCGATGCTAATCCCAAGGCATTTGGTATTTTCGGCTTCAGCTTTCTGGATCAAAATGGTGACAGGATTCAGGGTTCCTTCGTCGATGGGGTGCAACCCACGTTCGAGGCCATCGCCTCGGGAGAATATCCAGTCTCGCGCCCGTTGTTCTTCTATGTCAAGAAAGCACACATTGGAGTGATACCGGGCATGGAAGGATATCTCAATGAGTTCACCAGCGAAAAAACGTGGGGTCCGGAAGGATACCTGGCCGACAAAGGGCTGATTCCCATGCCAGATGCAGAGCGTATGAAGTACCGCGCCGATGTTAGCAAGCTTCGCGTGCTTACAGCTCTCAATAACCAGTAAAGAGTGGGCAACACTCCCAAAAGCCCAAAGCCCTCCCCCTTGACGGGGGAGGGTTAGGGTGGGGGTGATCCCCCTCCCGCCAGGGGAGGGGAAAGAGGTGTAAGGTGCACGATTGTTTCTTGCATAATTTTTTGCAAACTTTACTGTGAGATTAGACCATGGTATTCGCACTACTTCCAAAGAAAAGTCCAAATAGGGACGGAGGAGAAGTGGAAATCGAAAAAGATCTGCGGGTAGAAGATATGGAAGCAACACCCAGCGGACAAGACGGTCCAGTGCTGGTCAGTAGGGAGAACCGGCAGACTGTTGGGGTTGGGACAGTGGAAAACCCGCGGATGACCTGTCGCAACGTCGATATTTACTATGGTGATAACCACGCTATCAAGAACGTTTCTCTTGATATCGGCCGTAATGAAGTTATTGCCATGATCGGTCCTTCTGGTTGCGGCAAGTCCACTTTCTTACGCTGCCTCAACCGGATGAACGATACCATCGAAGGCTGCCGGATCACTGGCGAGATAACCCTTGATGGGATAAATATTTATGATCCAAAAATCGATGTGGTTCCATTGCGGGCACAAGTGGGTATGGTATTTCAAAAGCCCAATCCTTTTCCTAAATCCATTTATGACAACATTGCCTATGGTCCAAAGATCCACGGACTGAAAGGAAGTAAAAGTGCATTGGATGAAATCGTTGAGACCTCTTTAAAAAAAGCTGGACTGTGGAATGAAGTGAAGGACCGTTTAGATAAGCCTGGAACAGGCCTTTCCGGCGGTCAGCAGCAACGGCTGTGCATCGCCCGGACTATAGCGGTCAACCCCGAGGTTATCCTCATGGACGAACCCTGTTCAGCCCTGGACCCCATAGCCACTGCCGTAATTGAGGACCTCATAGATGAATTGCGCGAGCAGTACACCATCGTCATAGTAACTCACTCCATGCAACAGGCTTCGCGAGTTTCCCAACGGACAGCCTACTTTCACTTAGGTGATCTTATCGAAATTGGCCCTACAGAAGTGATCTTCACCAATCCACGCCACGAGTTGACCCAAGATTACATAACCGGAAGATTCGGTTAACTCGGGGGAGTTCCAATGGCAAAAGAACACACGGTTAAAGCTTTTACCCAAGAGTTGAAGCTGCTCAAAGCAAAAGTCTTCGAGATGGCAAAAGAGTGCGAAGGACAGCTGGCAAAGGCATTGCAGACTCTGGTGGAACGAGACACTATCCTTGCACGAGATATTATCGAAGGGGACAGCAAAATAAATAGCCTACAAAGTGAAGTGGATGAGCTCGCCATCCGTATCCTAGCCCTGCGCCAACCGATGGCTCGAGACTTGCGAAATATTGTTGCAGCCCAGAAAATGGCAGCAGATTTTGAGAGGATCGCCGATTATACTGCTAATATTGCAAAACATGTAATTGACCTAGAAAAAATAACCCTCCACAAACCCATCAGGTCGATTGTTGAAATGGCAAATTCTGCCCTTCAGATGTTAAGGGATGTCTTGGTTGCTTACCAGGAGTTGGATACAGAAAAGGCAGCTGAAATCTGGCATCGAGACAGGGAAATTGATAAGATCTATTTCGGCCTATTGACGCAACTTCGCACCACCATGATAGAAGATTCCACCAGTGTAGCCCCAAGCACAACCCTGCTTTTCATGGGAAGGTGTTGCGAACGGATAGGTGATCACATCACCAATGTGGCTGAAAACGTGGAATATATAGTGAGTGGGGAAATGTACCACGGAAGGCCCATGCAGTTGAAATCAGCCCATCCAGACTCGTCTAATCCTCTTTCATGTCAGTGAAATCCGCTGGTAAGTCAGCTAAAAAGGCTTTGATTCCAGCCTGAAAATCATCTTGGTGCTCCCCTTGATCTAAGAGCGATTCGGGCAGCATCTCTACAAAAGCTTTAATCTCGTCACGGACTCGGCGATAGTGAAGCATGGCTTCTTCTTCATCTTGTGCAGTTGCCGCCAGTTTCGGTGGATCATCAAAGCCCACATGTATGACTCCGGTCTTTCCCGGAAAACTGGGGCAAGTCTTTTGAGCATTGTCACATAGGGTGACCACGTAATCAAATTGCCCCTGTATCACCTGGTTAAGAGACTTGGAACCCTGATGTGAAATATCAATGCCAGCCTCCGACATGGCCTTCGTCGCTCTTGGATCTATCCCCTTTGGCGCCACCCCGGCCGAAAGGGCTTCTATCTGATCACCTTTGAGATGACGAGTAAAAGCCTCAGCCATTTGGCTGCGACATGAGTTTCCGGTACAGAGATACAGAATGCGAAGTTTGTTGTTATTTGTCATTGTTTCGTAGGTTTATTTGACAATTTTTTCCAGCGCCAGGACAAATTAAGAATTGAGAATATTTACTGTTCTTGAAAAACTTTTTCGATTCTTCTCAAGTACTCATCCAATACCCAGCCACCCCACCACTTCTTAAGCGAGTCCTGGAGGAATCCCGTCTCGTACATCAGTCGGAGCGAGACATCTATAAAGGCCTTGACGTCCTCCTCACCCTTGCGGACAGCCACTCCCCACTGAGTGGTATTGAAATGTTCGCCAACCACTTCAAACTCTGGATTGTACATTGCCAGAGTGAATACCAATAGGTCATCCTGAGCAAAGGCTACTCCCTGGTCGTTTCTCAGGGCCTGAATAGCCTCATGAGTCGTACTGAGTTTGATCTGTTCCGCCTTTGGGACCAGTTCCGCCAGAGCTTGGGAACCAGTAGTTCCTTTGATGGTGATGACCTTTTTTCCATTGAGGTCGTAGATGGAGCTGATCGCTGAACCTTTTTTGGCCAGAAGGCGGACACCAGATTCAAAGTAGGGAATAGAAAAGTCAACCTCTTGGGCTCGCTGGGGGGTTTGACCCAATGTGGCCCAAATAATATCGATTTTGCCAGTTTTGAGTAGCTTTATCCGATTTTCGCTAGTCACCGCCACGAACTGCACTTTACTAGGGTCTGCAAAAAGATAATCGGCAAGCTTGCGGCAAAGATCTATCTCCCACCCTTCGAAGTCGCTCTTTCCATTGATGGCGGCCCAGGGAGGATAATCCGCCTTTACACCCACGACAATCTTTCCGGCCTTTATGATATTAAGGAGAGTTTTCGCTTCGGTCGGGGTTGAGACCAAGGAAAAAGAAAGAGTCAGCAAACCTAGTGAAAGCAGAATTTTTTTCAT
>JAJDNT010000092.1 GCA_022340515.1 Deltaproteobacteria bacterium | reverse complement strand
TCCGGATCAGTGGTTTTGGCTCCTCAAACCGTGGAAAGTACACCACCCTAATCTTTATTCCGACTGGGATGCCCGAAGGCGTAGGCGCAAGGCAAAGAAGAAAGGAAAAGCCCTTTCGAAGTCTTAAACTTGTTTGACCGCACACTTCTGTTCACCCCGCCAATTGCCCATAAATGGAATTTCTTTTACCAATCTATGAAGTGATTTGCCACCATCCTGCACCAAGCTCAAACCCACACTTAGATTTAAGTAACTGTTAATATTATGTATTATTATAAATTGGCAAACTGGTATGGTTCTTGTCTAACCGAGGGGTGTGAAGCATCACCTTAATCTAAAGGGGGCAAGAAAGCATATGGCATCAGGTCTTGATTTTACAAAGGCTGTTTTAATATTTTTGTTGGTCATTACTATTTCTCAGCTCTCTGCTGAGACAATCTTTTCCAAGGTTCTAACGTCTTCTGCTCGAGAATATCGCCGTCAGGGAGAGGTTAATCGTGAAGAAATCAGAAAATTCAATATATATAACTCCGCTGCAACCTTTTTCTCTCAAGGATTGGCCTATTATGACCAGGGGCGGTGGTATGAGGCGGTCGAGGCTTTTGAAAAGGCTGCTCTGGCCGAGCCCGATTATGCACTGGCCTATTTCGGTATGGGTATAACCTATTCCCGCCTCGAATTCTGGGAGAAAGCTCTTGCCTCTTTTGCCAAGACGGTTACCTTGAGTCCCTCTTACGCCGAAGCCTACTTGGGGCTAGGAGTTGCCTACACAGTTCTCGGCCGCAACAACGATGCCTTGGAAGTTTGTAGAAAGGCGGTTGAGGTCAAACCTGATTACGCCCAAGCCCACTATGCCTTGGCCTTAATCTACTTGAAGCTCGGCGATCAGGCATCGGCCTTAGAGGAATGGGGGGTTCTCAGAGAGCTAGACAAAAGTTTGGCCGACGAAGTCATTCGCTATATATCCGATGTTGAATGATTGATTACAGGTCGGGAAAACTGGTCCTTCATGACAGAGCGGGACCTTGGACGGGCCTGGATTTTTTAATCCTTGGGAAAACGTCCGCCAAAATAGTTCTCGTTCCCATCTAATTGCTAGCCAACCGAGCTTTAGTTAAAGTCCTTCTGATAATTTTGCCATCTTCTCATATTTTGTGATAATGTTGTCCCTCATGCCTCTGGCCCAAATGCCATTTTTAAGTCTTTGCATGATTCAATCTCTGTGTCGGTCAGATCTTGATAAAAGATAAGGAAAGAAAATGAAAGTAACTTTTTACGGCACGAGAGGATCTATTCCAGTGCCCGATCCTGACTTCGTGGAATTTGGCGGTAATACTTCTTGTGTTCTGGTAACTTTCAGCACCGGTAGAGTCGCCATTTTAGATGCTGGCACAGGGATTCGAAAGCTGGGTAACGATCTTCTGGCCGCGTCTCACCAACAATACAGTGAGATGATAATCGGATTCTCCCATACCCATTGGGACCACATCCAGGGTTTCCCCTTTTTTAAACTGGCCAATGATCCGCGAAGAAACATCACTTTGGCTATTTGTGGAAAAGGTAGAGGTTCCAAAGATCTCAAGTCCGTTTTTGCCACCCAGATGCAGTTTGATTACTTCCCTGTTCCCTTGGACAAGATAGGGGGCAATTTAACTTTCTGGCAACCTGACGTAACCAAATTTGTCCACCCCAGGGGTACTGAAATTGTAGCATCCGAGCACAACCATCCAGGGGGTGCATACGGATATCGCCTTACGGAAGGGGGCAAAACCTTAGTTTATTGCACAGACGTGGAGCACGGGGATGGAATAGACAAGAACGTAGTGGCCCTTTCGAGAAATGCCGATCTCCTGATTCACGATGCCCAGTACACTCCTGACGAATTGAAAGAGAGAAAGGGTTGGGGCCACAGCAGTTGGGAACAAGCGGTTGCAGTCGCACAGCGGGCAGGAGTTAGAAAGCTTGCCCTGTTCCACCACGACCCAGAACACTCAGATAAATTTCTCTTTGCTGTCGAATCGGAAGTCCAGAAGACTTTCCCCATGGCCTTCTTTGCCAGAGAGGGAATGACGATCGAGTTATAAGGTGACAAACCAGAGTAACTAAGGTTTCAGTGTTCCCCGCAGCCGCTTCGCTCTGAACGGGATCTTCGGCAGGTGTCAGGTTTTACGCTTTATTTTTCTTTTTCCTGAAACCTGATATCTGAAACCCTAAGATCTGGTTGGTGGGCGAGGGCACGGATTCATTAGTCTGGCTTGCCGAACTGGAAAATGATTTCTCCCGCCTTGTTCCCTGGGCGTAATTTGCCCTGATACTTCAAACCACCAGAGAGCTTGCCGTCCACTCTGCTCTCCTCGGTTTCTAGAAGCCACATGTGCCCCTCTTTCGTATCTAGGATGAAGATGTTGTATTCACTTTTCTTGCCCACACTTATCTCTAATGCTTGATAACGCCCTGCCTCTGCAGCCAGTGTGGGTATTACTGTTACCAAGAGCAAAAGCGATGCCAGCCCTATCATCAAACAATAGCATTTTGCCTTCATCGTTGTTTCTCCTCCAACACAAGCCCCTCATGCCGGTTATCTCGCTAGGGCAATTGATGCAACGTCCGGGCGAACCGACAAAATGGCACAAACCTTGCTGATTTCTGCTAAACTTAATATTTAGCAAACAGTTTACACTAATTACTGTCCATCCGGAAACCGAAGATTTCCGACTGGGGCAGTCAGTGTTCAGCATCCAGCTTAACTTATTGCGATTATATATAGTTAGCTGAAACCTGAAGACCGAAGGCTGATCACTTGTGGTGTGAGTGCTAAAACCGTTGTTTTCGGATGAGCACTAATCACTGGGGTGTAGTCTATGTTCAATTAAGGACAGTTGAATAGTATGTTCATTTTACTTAAAGTGCATCCACACTAGGTGTTGCTCGACAGGAATATCACTGCTAAGGACTCAACATGTTGAAATTCCTCTTCAGAAAAGAACAGCAGTTTCAAGAGCTCATAACAAAATACCTGGATAATCTGAGAAGAACTCAGGAGCATTTTGAAAAGGCAATGGATTGCTATTTCGACTTCGGCCTCGGAGAGAATTGCGATTTTCTCATCGAGCAGACTCACAAATTCGAATCGAGAGCTGACGATTTACGTAACGAAATCGAAGAAATGATGTATTCAAAAGTACTGATTCCCGAGTCTCGTGGGGACATATTGAGACTTCTAGAGTCAATAGACCTCATTCCCACTCACTTCGAGACGGTTCTTTTCATGATACAAGGTCAGAAACTCAAGGTTCCGGATTTCATCACTCTCGATTTTAGAGAACTTATGCGTTTATCTCTGGAATGCTGTGATTTAGTGATCAGACAAGTAGAAGCCTATTTCAAGAAGAGTGAAAATATCAAGCCTCTGGTGTCCACCATTGATAGCCTAGAAAGTAGATGTGACCACATTGAGCGAGAAATAGTTAGAAAGATTTTTGCCTCGGATCTGAACCCTTTTGAAAAATTGCAGCTTAAAGAATTAGTGGTCCAGATGGGCGAGATTTCGGATCAGGCTGATCGTGTCTCCAGGAGTGTCCACATAATAAATATTAAACGACGAGTCTAATGAATTCTCTTCTCGGTGGCATATTTCTGGGCTGGTCTTTGGGTGCTAATGATGCAGCCAATGTTTTTGGTTCGGCCGTGTCATCCAGAATGGTCAAATTCTGGACGGCTGCAATTTTAGCCGCTGTCTTCGTCCTCATAGGTGCCCTCGTAGCAGGCCAGTCCGGGATAAAAACACTTGAAGGCCTCACTAATTTCACCATTAATCAAGCCATTATAGCATCTGTTGCTGCCGCATGCACCGTAACCCTCATGACTCTCTTGGGGCTGCCAGTTTCCGTCTCCCAAGCGGTGGTGGGAGCAATTTTGGGAATTGGGCTCTTGAACCGCCAGGTTAATTTCGCCGGACTGGAAAAAGTTGTGCTCTGCTGGGTTGGAACTCCCGTGGGAGGTCTAGTTCTAGGAATCATAGTCTATAAATTGTTGGCTGCCACAGCCAACGGCATGAACCTAAATATCTTTCAGTCCGACATAACGCTGCGGTTGTGTTTAATTGTTGCTGGTTCCTACGGTGCCTACGCTCTTGGGGCCAACAATGTGGCAAACGTAACTGCAGTTTTTGTAGGTGCGGGCATGTTGAACCTTTCTGCCGCTACTCTCATTGGAGGATTGAGTATTGGATTGGGAATCTTCACCTTCAGCAAGGGGGTAATGGAGACAGTAGGGAAAAAACTGGTACGACTCGATCCTTTTTCTGCTCTCGTGGTGGTGCTGGCCCAAGCTATAACCGTCCACATCTACGCCTTGATTGGGGTTCCGGTTTCTACATCTCAAGCATTGATAGGCGCTATTCTGGGGGTGGGAATAATCAAAGGCGTAAATACCATACGGCGGCGGACCCTGTTGCATATTTTTTTAGCTTGGTTTCTCACTCCTTTTGTAGCATGCCTTTTCGCACTCTCCCTCGACTTTGCCACTCATTTGCGCTACATTCCCGGCCAATAGGCCTTTCTCAGCGAACATTAATTACCTGATTTCAGAGGTTGGCAGGCCGTGAGCCTTAAGCGATAAGGGGAAGGCCATTTTTCAATTCGCATTTGTCATTTATCATTTCTCATTTGGGTGACACCTCGCTTCAACTCGTTTGCAAACGCTCAATGAGAAATGTGAGATGCGAAATGCGAAATGAAAGACGTGCTTAGCACTTAGCGGAGGACTCTGAAAACTCGACGTCTATGGCTGCTCGAAAGGTAATAGAGGATCCGCCGGTAGGGAAGGCGGGGGAAAGAATAATTACCCTGGCGGTGGTTGGCTTTTTTGCAATCTATTTGTCCATGGACAGAGCAACTCCCGGCTGGCTTCTCGCCACATTTTTATTCCTAGCTCTTACCGCCCTTTGTGTCAGGGCGGTTCAGCCCTTGCACCTTTGCCTTTTCTGTACCCTATGGCTCCTAATACCCCTTCTCCTACCTCCCCTTAGCAAATGGCCTCTCTACAAAGTCACGCCTCTGGTAGTTTACGCCGGAGTCGTTGGCTCGAGTCGCCATCTTCGGAAATCAGTCCTCTGGATTCGTCCAGGTCGATTGGGGCAAGACATTTGGCTGTTAGTATCACTGATTGTTGTCCTTTCGAGTGCAGCTCTCCTGGTATGGACCTTGGTTTGCCGGCCTGATCTTGGTCCCAGTCGGGATAATATACCAACCATGCCTCTCTGGCTTCTGCCCTTGGCTGGTGTGGCTTTTGCCCTGGTTAATTCGGCTGTTGAAGAGGCTATCTTCAGGGGTATTTTTTTGCAGGCTTTAGATAGTGCCGTGGGCGCTGGGATCACTTCTCTGGTCATTCAAGCAGTTATTTTTGGTTGGTTGCATTACTCTGAAGTGGGCTTTCCCAAGGGTTTGGTAGGGGTGACAATGGCCTCTGTTTATGGTTTGTTCCTTGGCTACCTGCGTTATCGATCTCGTGGCATCTTAGCCCCCTGGTTGGCTCATGCAGGGACGGACATTGCTGTATTTACCATAGTGGCAACCTCAGTGAGCTAATAAGAGTACATTTCCAGAAGCTTCCCCATAAATGTTCGCCTGGCGGTTGCGGATTCAGCGAACATTTCCATGGAGGAACCAGTCACCAGGAAGGACAGCGCAAGCTACTCGGTAAACGAGCATAGTCGCTGCCATTCATAATGTAGCTATAAGCCGCATGTTCCATGAATGGCTTACTGCGACCACGGATATGGTTGTCTTTCCGGTCGCCCTCTGGTGTTGGACCCTGCGATATACCGTTCAGGTACGCCTCGGATCCAATACCCTGCAGGTGCTCGGTGGCACTCCCATCTTCGTGGCCTCGTCACAGCAATTCATGGAACATTCGGGTTAGGCCTGTTGGTCCATCCTCGCGCCGATGCAGGCGGTAGTCCTTCCGGGTAGCCAGGGCTTCGCACCGGTTGCTCCGATGCTGTTTACCTCGCAGCTCACCCTGTCCTTGCCAGATATTCACTATAGTACATGGGTGAAGCCAAAAGGAGAAAATGGGGAAACTGCTGGGATAGATTTCCACTTTTTAACAATGTCAGAGTTGTGTTAGCATTCATCCTTCCTTCTTTACTAAGGCACTTAAATCCGAAATCCTAAAGTGATTCAAACTGGATATGAGATATTAGATGTGGGACACTAAATTCCAGGGAAAATATTGAATCTCACATCCCACATCTGTTGCTCTGGGTTGCGAAATTCGCCAATCTGGTAGAGAACAGGATCGATTCAATATTTGCTCGGAACGGTGATTGTGAACGAGAAAGACAGACCTCCCTTTAATCCCTCTTTGGCCCTCATTAGTGGCGTTTTAGCCGTTTCTACGGGCGCTATCTTTGCCCGACTCGCCGAAGCTCCCGCCTTGGTAATCGCAGCATACAGAGTTGGTTTGGCCTCATTGATACTGGCACCTGTAGCCTGGTGGAAGGTGCGAGATGAGATCATGCGGCTAGAGATGAGGGAGTACGTCCTGGCCATGTTGTCCGGCTTTTTTCTCGCCTTGCACTTCACCACCTGGATTTCATCTCTGGCTTATACCTCTGTGGCCAACAGCGTGGTGTTGGTCAACACAAATCCACTCTGGGTCGGGATTTTGTCACCTGTAATCAGCAAGGACCGGCTCAGTTTGATGACCAAGCTCTCCATAGTTGTTAGTGTGATTGGCGGCATCATTATAGGCGCCGAGGATTTTGCCATGGGTGGCCAAGCATTATGGGGAGATTTCTTGGCATTGTTGGGCAGCATTTGCGCTGCTCTATATTTATTGTTAGGTCGTAATTTGAGACGCAAACTTTCCTTGCTCGCCTACGTAATCATTTGCTACGGTAGTGCTGCCATGATCTTGTGGGCTTTGGTTATTGCCCTGGGACTTCAGGTTGTTGGTTTCAGCACGGGTACTTATGCTGCTTTTGCCGGGATGGCCCTCATATCACAGATCATTGGCCATACCAGCTACAACTGGGCGCTCAAGTGGTTTAGCGCCAGTTTAATTGCCGTCAGTCTACTTGGAGAACCTATTGGCGCAACTATTTTGGCCTATGTAATCTTTGACGAAGGCTTGACCTGGGCGAAGTTTATCGGAGGGAGCCTAATCCTGGCAGCAATTTACCTCGCCGCCCGCGGTGAAAAGAGTTAACCGGGGAGAGGGCAGGGATCGCAGAGAATAAGAATCGACAAACTCTCTTTATCTGCATACTTAGCGTGTTCTCCGGTGTCAGATCGATTGAGGGTTGCGGTATGCCCATACTAGCCAAATCCAGCTATATCCCCCCCCCTGGACTTAGTAACGGTCACATCCAGACAGTCTTCCCCTATCTGTTCAGAAAAGTGAGGGGGGTTAGTTATAAAAGGGAGCGCATTTGGACACCGGATGAAGATTTCCTCGATATTGACTGGTCTACTGTGGGCGCAAGCAAGGTTGCAATTGTTTCCCATGGCTTGGAGGGAAATTCGGAGCGGTGGTATGTCTTGGGGGTGGTGAGGGCTCTCAACCATAGCGGCTGGGACGCACTGGCCTGGAACATGAGAGGATGTAGTGGCGAGACCAACAAGACAATTCGGTCCTATCACAGCGGGATCACCGAGGATTTAGAAGCGGTTGTGGAACAGGTAATCCAGGGGGGAAAGTACCATGCCATAGGATTGGTCGGCTTCAGCTTGGGTGGAAATTTGACCTTGAAATACCTGGGTGAGCGAGGTTCGGAGATAAATAAGGCTATCATTGGGGCTGTAACCTGCTCGGTGCCATGCGATCTCGGCTCAGGAGCAGAGGAAATGGCAAAAAGGTCAAACAGGTTCTACATGAAGCGATTTACCCGGATGCTTCATGAAAAGATAGAGGCAAAAATGCGCATTATGCCGGACAGGATTAGTGATGAGGGCTACAATCTGATAAAGACATTCAGACAATTTGACGACCGCTACACTGCACCCCTGCACGGCTTCAAAGATGCTGAAGACTATTACAATCGAGCCAGCTGCAAACAGTTCATTCCCAAGATTTCCATTCCTGCCTTGCTGGTGAACGCCAAGAACGATCCTTTTCTCTCAGAGCGGTGCTATCCCTTACAAGAGGCAGAGGCAAATATGAACTTCTTTCTCGAGATGCCGGAATCGGGTGGTCATGTGGGTTTCATCGCCTTCAATAAACGGAAAGAGTACTGGTTTGAATCGCGAGTGGTATCATTCCTGAGCAATCTGCAGGCGGGCAAGGTGAAATGTTAGATTGTGGCACTTAGATGGCAGATTGAGGAACCCGACTGTCGCCTCCATCAGTGCTAAA
>JAJDNT010000006.1 GCA_022340515.1 Deltaproteobacteria bacterium | reverse complement strand
AACCCAAGGCTAAGGTGGACTCTCAGCAAACGCCCATCAATAGGGACATGGAAAAGGTGTTAATTAACGGGGAAGAAGCTGCCACCTCCATGGGGGACAAGTACATTGGTATCAATCACATAATGATGGCAATGCTAGAGTCAGAGGAAATCATGTCCGCTCTCGAAGAGGCGGGTGTCAAGAAGGAGCTTTTGCTTACCATTCTCAAGCAAGCGCCCAAGGGTGGATACAAGCCGGGCGAAGCCGCACCCGGGGAGTTTGAATATTTAGAAAAATACACCACCGATCTCACAGCCCGCGCCCGCCAAGGGGAACTGGATCCCATCATCGGGCGGGATGAGGAAATCAGACAGACCATCCAGATTTTGAGTCGCCGGTTGAAAAACAATCCCATAATTATCGGTGAGCCCGGGGTCGGGAAAACCGCCATTGTGGAAGGACTAGCCCAAAGGATTGTTCAGGGTGACGTGCCGGATAATCTCAAGGACACGGCTGTTCTCGCTCTGGATATGGGGCAGTTGATAGCAGGGGCGAAGTACCGGGGCGAATTCGAAGAGCGATTCAAGCGAGTTCTGGATGAAATTGCCGCTGCCGGCAATGTAATAACCTTTATCGATGAGATTCACATAATTGTTGGAGCCGGGGCTTCCGAAGGGGCCATGGATGCTTCAAACCTCATTAAACCTGCACTTTCCAGAGGAGAGATCCATTGTGTCGGGGCAACCACACTAGAAGAATATCGCAAGCATATTGAAAAGGACGCTGCCCTCATGCGCCGCTTTCAGATAGTCATGGTGGAAGAACCATCCGTAGAGGACACTGTCTCCATTCTTCGGGGAGTGAAAGAGAAATACGAAGTGCACCATGGCGTGAGAATTCAAGATATTGCCATCACCGCAGCGGCAAAGTTGTCTCAGAGATACATCACCGACCGCTTTCTCCCGGACAAGGCCATTGACCTCATTGATCAGACGGCCGCCACTATTCGGATAAGTTTGGCGTCCAAACCGGAAGAAATAGACAAATTAGATCGCCAGATAATCCAAATGGAAATAGAAGCCCGGGCGCTTGCCAATGAGACCGACGACAAGTCCAGAGAAAGGTTGAAGGTTCTAGAGGAAGAGCTCTCGGAACTCAAGGCAAAAAGCAAGGATCTAACGGAAAAGTGGGCCAAGGAGAAACAAGCAATCAACGAGGTGCAAGAAGCCAGAAAGGCTCTGGAAGAAGCAAAACGGGAAATGGAACAAAAGGTTCGAGAGGAGGATTTTTCGAGGGTAGCCGAGTTGCAGTACAAAATCATCCCCGAATGTGAAAAAGTCCTGGAGGAATATGGAGACATAGATATAGCGGAAAGTGGCTTCTTGCGGGAGGCAATTGATGAGCAGGACATAGCAGCTACGGTTTCCCGTTGGACAGGTATCCCGGTGTCGAAAATGCTGGGTGAAGAAAGGGATCGTCTACTCCATCTGGAGGATCATCTAAGAAAACGAGTGGTGGGTCAGGATGAGGCCTTAACCGCCATCGCCAAAGCAGTCCGAAGGTCCCGCAGTGGTTTGCAGGACCCCAACCGTCCTCTGGGATCATTCTTGATGCTGGGCCCCTCAGGCGTGGGCAAGACCGAGTTGGCCAAGGCCTTGGCCGAGTTCATGTTTGATGACGAGCGCGCCCTCATCCGGATCGACATGAGCGAGTTCATGGAGAAACACTCGGTGGCTAGACTTGTGGGAGCACCGCCTGGATACGTTGGCTACGATGAAGGGGGCGTGTTGACCAACAGTGTAAGACGCAAGCCCTACAGTGTCGTTTTGTTTGACGAGGTGGAGAAGGGACACCCTGACGTGTTTAACCTTTTCCTCCAACTTCTCGATGACGGCAGGTTGACCGACAGTCAGGGCCAGACCGTCAACTACACCAACACTATTATCCTTATGACCTCCAATCTGGGGGCGGAGCACATTGAGCCTGCGGAGACCGAAGAAGATACCCAGAGGATGATCCAAGGTATCATGCAGGCTGTGCGGGGTCATTTTCGGCCGGAGTTTTTGAATCGCCTTGATGACATTCTGGTTTTCCGACAACTGTCACCGGAAGTGATGCCCATCATTGTAGACATTCAATTAAAACGACTACGAAACCTTTTGTTGGAGCGCGACATTCAACTGGAGGTAAAAGAGGAGGCGAAAACCCTTCTGGCCGAAGAGGGTTTCAATCCCCTCTACGGAGCCCGGCCGCTGAAGCGGGTCATTCAAGCTAGGCTGCAAGATCATTTGGCTGAGGAGATCATCAGCGGCGCCATTAAAGAAGAGCAGACGGTTGTTGTCACCGCGGTGGATGGCGAGTTTGTCTTCCACACCGATGGTGCCCCTGAATCATTCGCAATGGATGAAACAGTTGAACCAGCCGTCGAGGGCGAAACATCTCCAGCGCCAGAAAGTGATGATTCTTCCATTGAGGATTAGACCGCCAAGAGGGGAATTGGGGAGCTGAACTGAGATTATGGATCCTCTTAAGAAGGTTGCACCTGTCAAGAAAATAGCCACCAGCCCAGTTTTGAAAAAATTTCTGGGCTTGGAAATCTGGCCCTACTGGGTGGCGATTATTGTCATCGCCGTTCTTGCAGTTCTGTTGGTGTTTCTAATTAGACGAAGGCGGGCCAAAAAGGTTGAACCGCCGGTGGAAGATACGAAAGAAAAGCCCTTTCCCCCAGCTACTCTACGAAATATCTGGAAAGAATTCTTGCGCCAAATCCCCGCCGAGTTCCGCCGGTCCATCATGATGTATGAGCACTTTGTGGTGCTCGGAGAATCAGGCGTTGGCAAGAGCAGTTTGATAGATGCTTGCACGGATTGGCAAGGGCAAGCCCGTCAATTCTATCCCAGTTATACCACTGATCCCCTTTTGCGAATCTGTTTGGGCTCCAGGGTGGTGGTGCAGGAAATACCCCCGGCTCTATTGAATGATTCCTCTAAACCTGCCCTTACCGCCTTACGCAGGCTGTGGAGACCGCTTTTCAGGAGAAGAGAGCCCACCGTGGTGGTGGTTCTCAATAGCACGGCATTGCAGTTCGACACCATTGAATCCTTAAAAAAGCAGGCCCAGATGGTAAGAGGGAAGATAAACATCATTTCCCGCCTTCGCAAAAAGCCGGTTAAGGTCTGTATTGCCCTGACCCATATGGATCAACAGCAGGGATTCCTTGAATTTTCCCGGTTTCTGAATCAAAACAACATACCCTTGGATATCAGGTTTACCTCCAAGAAAGATCTGCAGAATTTGTCTACCTGCCTGGAAAAGTATGAGGACTATCTGTCCTATGGTTTGACCACTCTCCCTGCAAAGGACTATTTGCAGGTAATATCCTTTCTGCGGCAGGCGTCGGACCTGTTTTCCAGAGTCTCCGTCTTCGCCAGAATCCTCCAGAGTCCTGATCCCCTTTCTCCTGAACCCGAGGTGATCCGCTTGACTCTGACTTCTGAAAAAGAGGGGGATAGGGTAATTTCCAGTCCCTTTGTTTCAGCCCTTGGGACTGAGGATTTACGCAGGCTTCAGCCTCTTCGCAAACATCAGATAGCAGCCGCTGCCCTGGTTGTTTTTGGGGTGATCTATTTGCTGTCAGGATACTTGTACGAACGTCACCTTCTGAATAAAACAGATCTTCAGATGTTTAGAATGCAAGCTTCGCCACCTGCGCTTGCAGACTATGATAGGGAGATGCATCGGCTGTTTTTGGACTTCAGTATGAGTCTGAAAAAGGATCCACTTCTCGCTTTTTTGCCCAATTTTTTTCCAAATTTTCATCAAAAAATTAATAACCGTCTGGTCCGCACTATCCGCAGATTTTATTTGATCCCGGAAATCCAGCGGCTCTCCATTCAGGCACAGGGGGAAGAGGTACAAGAAAGAACCCTCTACCTGTTGTCTTTGATGTGTGCCACCAATACCAATCAATTGGGAGCGCTGATCCTCGAGAACTTACGAGAAGAGAGCGAAGAATGGACCAGAAGGATTGGCCTGCCAAAACTTCTAATTGAAGACTATGTGACCAACAACACCGACCTGCGCGAGGTAGCCCTTGATCTGTCCAAACTCAATTTGGCCAGGTTCCAGGGCAGAGGTCAACCGCCTGATCTTCTCAAGTCTTTGCTTTATTTTCGGGAGCTCAACAAAACTTACCAGAAGCCCTGGATTAGCAAATCCCACTTGGAGAAACTGCAGAAAGAAGCGGAATCGGGGCTTGAGCTATTGGCAAAGCTCGAGCGTTATAATCTGTATTCCAAATTTTCCGAGTTGTTGGACTCAGAATTAAAGATTTTGAAACCCGCAGTAGACATTGACTTTATCTGGATTCAAAGAAAGAGGGGAAAAATTAATCGAGAGGCCATTAGGCAATTCCTCACTTTCTTTAGGGGTCTGTCCATTGCTTATCCCCCGGTGGAAGAATTGAGCCTAGGGCGATTGATGGAAAATACAAAAGGAATGATGACTCTATTCGCCAAGGAAGCTCAGGGGGAGAAAAAATTAAGCTTTGACATTGCCGGAGAGGTATTTGAATACGATGAGAGAAAGTGGAAAGAACTCATAATTAATAGCATGATAACCTTGTCTCTTCGAGACTTCGTCACCGAAAACGAGCGAGGTGATGGCTTGTTGTTTTTCGACCTCGACGAGAGTTTTGATGACATCCAAATGAACCCGACGAACGAAGGGCGTTTTTTATTCTTAGGTAAAGGAAAGGTTGACGGCAGACTCACCCGGGAGGCATTTGAGGAAAAGGTCAAGCCGGTCCTAATGGGACTGCCCGCATTTTTGGATAGTCTGCCGATTGAGAAAAGCGAAAAGGACCGTTTTCGCAACCTTGTTTTTCGCGAAACCCAGGCCTATGCAGAAAAGTATGTAGACGAATGGCGTAATTATTACTGGCATTTTGATGTCCAGGCGGAGTCACTCGAAGAACTTAGATATGTTTTAACCCAAATGCGATTGCCGTCATCTCCCTTTGAGAACTTTCTGACCGTCATTAAAGAAAACACCGTATTAGAGTTGGGGGACAACCCCTACTTCAGCCCCTTGGAGGCGAAGTTGAAGGCCTTTGCTTTTATCGGCCGGGTGATGGACAAGCGGAAGGACTCACTCCCGGAACTGGAGAACTATAGAGCAATACTCGCCCAAATGCAGAGAGACCTGGAGAGCAACGAGACTCCCAAGCCCAAGGAGGGGGAAGATGACACCAGTTTATTCCTAAGCCAATTGTCGCCCTTGGGTCGTTTCTTTCTAACCGTTCTCCGTGGCGAAGAAAACTCCTATTTAGAGCTTGCCGAGAAGTGGCTTAAAAATGTTGGGATTAGAGGGGAATACAAGCACCTATTCCTTGAGCCCTTCCGCCAGGCCTACCAACTGGGTCGTCCCGAGGTTAGGGAGAAGATCAATAACCTGTGGTCTGAGCTTTATCTTTCCGATATTCAACCTCTGGTTAGCCAGTTTCCTTTCAATAGGAAGGCAGAATCCGCGATTTCCCCGAGCGATTTGACAACTGTACTCCATCCCCAGCAGGGAACTTTTTGGAAGGCCTTTAAAGTTTTCATCTCACCGGTGTGCCGCCAAAGGGGGGATGTATATACTGAGCGTAGTTGTCCCCTTGGTTCCTTGCAGCTGTCGAAAGATTTACTGAACACGGTTAATAATATAACCAGGATTGGCAACACCCTATGGGACGAAAAGGGACTGCCTCAGCCCCTGGTCCTTTATTTCAAGTCTTTTCCATTACCTGCCTTGACGGATAAAGAAATGGTGGCAGTACTCTCATATCTCCAGTTCGGTAATTCTTCGGTTTTTGGTTTTAATCAGAGGCCCGCTTGGCAAAAGTTCGAATTGGAGTGGTGGAAAGAGCAGCCAGCGGCAGTGGGGTTCGAGTTCAGAACCTCACCTGATACCCCGAGTATCTACAAGGCCATTAACATTCCAGAATCCAACTGGAGTTTTCACAGGCTGCTGGCGCAAGGGGAAGTCGTGGATAATGATGTTCTCGTGTGGAAAGTTGAGCGCCCCGAGTATCCAAGCGACTATCTAACCGTAAAATTTGCCACAAAATCCGATCCATGGGCGGTGTTTAAATTAGTCGAATAGAAGGGCTTTATTGAGGACTAAGAGGTTCAATTTCATGGTATTCCCTAACCAACAGGGAAAAACGAGACACTGGATATCAAGTTTTAAAACTGCTCTCCTGGGCACCATGCTGATTTCGGTGTTTTTTGCTGGTTGTGGCAATAAACATGTTCCACCGCCGCAGATCGTTTTCACCATAGAGTCCGAGAAGGAGGCAAACGAAGGACAACCCTTTCATTGCGCCATTCGCTCTGTTAACGCCAAACAATTCCTGACCGAGGGTTATGATGGGGTGGCCAATATGTTGTTTGCCAATCCGCCTGACTCCACCGTTATAGCCACCTTTGTCATACTGCCAGGAGAGGAACAAGAGCTAAAGATAAACAAGCCAGACCAGAACGATCTCGGGTTTTACTGTTTCTTTACCCAGCCGGGAGATCCCTGGAAGGTAAGGTTGGAACAGCCCCTGGGTGAGGAATACGAAATCTCTCTGGGGAAGAACAAGATACTGGAGACGGAAAAGGCAGATGGGGGGAGTTGGTGGTGGCCTTTCTAGGAGGCCATGAGAAGACCCTTTTTCCCAACGCCTTGGCAAAGAATGTGTTGAGATGAGTAGAGATTATGGTAGAGCCTTTGAACATTTCCATGATTGAGCAGCAACTCTGTCTCGAGAGGCTGGAATCTCCAGGTGTGCTTTCTTGGCTCGAGAAAAGTTACCGTAACCCCCTACCCTTTTGGCAGGCTCTCAAAGAGACGCACGATGGAATTCTCTCTTGGCCTGGGAAAAGCATTCCCTTCGCCAACTACGATTTCTACCATGATATTGTCGTGCGTAACCAGAGAAATACAGCCCCGGCTTTTTGTTGG
>JAJDNT010000055.1 GCA_022340515.1 Deltaproteobacteria bacterium | reverse complement strand
AGACCAAAGATAAAATGGGCGTCCATCTATTCCTCCTGACTTGCTAGGCCGGACCCTCCCCCTGGGGGAACGATCCGACCTAGTTGGAAACTCCCTTTGTATTCTCCGCTGAACCCACTATGGCGGACCCAGCCGACCTGGATAAATCAACAACTAACGGGCAAGACAGAACACGGGGATGGCAACTCTTCCCTCGCCGGGGCAACTCTCTGGTTCAGTGATGACGAATTCCACCCTGCGCATCTCCTCGTGGGCTTCCTTGATGCAATCATCAACCTCACCGAACTTGACCATGTGGGTAAAGGGGATGTTTTTCTCTTCACACATCCTGCAAAGGGTGCCAACCCCTTCCTGACACTTGTTGTTGAATTGTTCGCAGAGCATGTCGCAGAAAGGCCCGATGGTAGTTGACTCAGTGCGGACCGGACTGATATTGAGGGCGACGATCTCATAGCCCATGCGCTCGGCAAAGCCCACGGCATAGTCCACCAGTGGTTTGGAGAAGGTGTCTTCGTGGCCCACCACCAGAACTTTGGCCGCTTCAGCCAGTTCCGCTCGCATGATCTCCTGGGCTTGCTCCTGGAGACCGGCTTCGGCAAAGGTGATCGCCTCGGTGTAGTTTTCGATCCTTTCTCTCAGAGTCTGGCCCTGACGGCTTTCCACCTTTAGCTCCTGCTCGTCAGCCGTCTTTTTCTTGAGGATCTTTTTCTTTATCTTTCTCAACATGGATGTTTACCTCCTTCTGGAATTTTTTCCGCAGTTGGCCTCAATCACTTAACGTCGTGCAGAGGGGGCTCTCAGCTGCGGTCTGGGCCGACGACTGGCTCTCTTGCTCTGGCGCTGACGTTTTTCCTCTCTCATAAACTCTCTGGCCGTATCGTGCTCCCCTGCTTCGGCAAAGGTAATGGCCAGCATTATCCTTTCTAGTTTTTCCCTGATTCCCATGGCTTATCCTCCTGTTATTTTTAAGATTTTTTTAATCCGTTAGGCTGCTTGTTACCCTATGAATAAATCAACTATCGTGCCAAACACGAGATTTGTAATATATGTTGTTGAAATTACTGTGATATCTTGAAAAAATTGGGTATGGGCTGGCACACCTAAAAGCGTTACACATTGCAACGTAAATGTCTGCTTTTAGTATATATATATGTAATAATTAATAATTTATTGATATTGCACAGAAGAGTCTTAGCGTTGCAGGATGTAACGTTTTTGTGGATCTGGACGTTTGGCTGGGGTGAAGAAAATCTACCGCAAGACTCATTAGGAACTAATGGGGGAAAACCATTTTGGCGCCGAAATTGGAGGCGAAGAAAGGAGTGAAAATAAATTGGGGGCGGCCCCCGGGCACCACCAACCCGTGACCGCCCCATTGAGGTGAAAAGGTAGAGAGGTCTAGCGCGCTTACGTCGCAGTAAAAGTCTATTTAGAAATGATCCTAAGGCTCATGCCACATTCTATCCGGCGGTGGCCTCTTATCATCGGTTCAGTCCGCCCAAGGATGGCACATAAAGGCCCTGATCACTTACCAGGACAACATGCTTTCCAGCTTTTGCTAAAAGATCTGCCAAATTCCAACTCATGAGCTTTTCAATGATTTCCACTGTCGTATTCTCACTGACAAACTGATAGGTGAAGATCAAATGATGCCGAACTAGGCCCGTAAGGTTCTTAATAAAGATCAAGTAATGTTTACTATTAAATAACTTCTGCTTTTCGATCTTGACTTTCCGATCACCTAACGTTTCAAGATAGAGTTGAATAGTTGCAAGTCTGTCTCTCAGTATATTCTTGGCCTTGTGCCGCCGCTGCTTATCTAGTTCACTAAGGAGTTTCCGGGCCCATTCATGCTTTCCGTCTTCAGCGAAGGTAATGGCCAGCATGGTTTTTTCGAGCCTTTCCTCCAAATTCATACTGCCCTCTCCTGCCTGGCAATTATTGGGGTTGCAAACACACTCTTCCCGAGTAAAACAGATTCAACAACCGTGCCACAACTGATAATTTAAATGTAACTAACCAATATCATAAGATTATCTAACACTTAACCCACTGGATGTCGGCTCGTAAAAAAAGTTGCGTATCGCAACACTAAAAATTTAATTATTTTAATTATTCTGTATTTTTAGTATATTAACTATGGTTTCACCTAAATAAATTAATGTTGCAAATTGCATCTATTTGCCAATATAAAGATTTGCACAAATGTGTAAAGTGGTATAGAAAGGTTTTTTCGAGGTGAAGACGGCTTAAGCACATTTGGGATAGTAAGCGTGTCAATACTCTCCCCTCTGCTACCGTCTTCAAAATGAAATATTTTAGCTGGACTATCGATAGATGGGTGATACAGCCATGATCCCCGATCGGCCTGAGACCATAGACAGACTCAATTCATACTTGAACCAAGAGCAGATCGATTCCGCAGTAGAGATGCTGGCCCAGTTCCACCCTGCTGACATAGCCGACCTCATGGAATCCCTGGAGGAACAAGAAAAGAAAGCAGTTTTTCAAAAGTTGGATACTGAGGTCGCCTCAGAGGTGATCGCTCACCTCTCGGAATTCTCCCGAGAACAGATTCTTTCAGACCTATCCCATCGACGTCTGGGTCAAATTGTGGACGAAATGGACTCGGATGATGCTGCCGACCTTCTTACCGGTGTGCCTGAGGAGGTGGTCGAGAAAGTGCTGGCTCGCATCGACGCCGAGGACTCCGAGCACCTGCGGCGACTTCTCGTTCACGGCGAAGAGACGGCCGGTGGCATCATGCAGGCAGAGCTTGTGGCTGTGCCGCAGGAGGCAACTGTTGCTGAGGCTATTGATAGAGTCCGTCTTCTGGGTGAGGACCTCACCTACTTAATCAATGTTTTCGTCGTGGATTCCAAGTCAAGGGTTCTTGGACAACTGAGCCTGAAAAGGCTCATTTTGGCCAAGCCCGGCGACAAGGTCTCCAAGGTTATGGAGACAAATTTCAAGAGCATTCCTGTAGATATGGACCAAGAAGATGTGGCACGTATATTTCAGAAATATGACCTGCTTTCAGCTCCGGTAGTGAATGGGGATGGCATTCTGGTTGGTCGTATTACTATTGATGACATCATGGATATCATTGAGGAAGAGGTCTCTGAGGACATTCTCCGCATGGTCGGTAGTCATGAAGATGAGCTGGTTTACGGGGATAAGATCTGGAAGATCTCCCGCCTCCGCTTACCCTGGCTTCTCACCAACCTATTTGGTGGCTTGTTGACCGGCTACCTGCTGTGGATCTTCAAGGTAGCCTTGCACGAGGCCATCGTTCTTATTACTTTCATTCCCGTAATCACCGGTATGGGAGGAAATGTGGGCATCCAATCATCCTCCATCACGGTGAGGGGTTTGGCCACGGGTGATGTTGACCTGCAAAGGCTTGGTCGGACAATCTTCAAGGAGGTCAGGGTGGGGTTGCTAATGGCCCTGGCCTGTGGTCTTACCCTTGGAGCAGTAGCCGAAGTCTGGCATCATAATCCAGCCTTGGGAGTAGCGGTGGGCAGTGCCATGGCAGCGGCTATCGTGGTTGCTTCACTAATGGGAACCCTGGTCCCCATCGTCTTCAAGCAGTTGGGGGTCGATCCCGCAGTGGCCTCCGGGCCTTTCGTCACCACGGCAAATGACATAACCGGCATTCTTATCTACCTGTTCATCTCCACCTTGTTTCTTAAATACATTATCCCCTAAGTAGAAATCGGCATTTATATTCTGCGCCAGTAGAGAGCAAAAGACTTACTCAGGTGCATTGTCTTGCCGAGCTGCTATGGAGTTTTTGACCTAAAGCTTTTTTTCCCTAGAACCAATGCAGTTAAAACAGAGTCTATCTAGATGTTCTTGATTCGAGAGAAAATAAAGATAAGAAAAATACTAATTGGTTTTAGTATTATTTTTCTACTATTTTCCATATGTTGTGACCTTTGTTACAGTGCTAATCATCCTAGATCGTCCCATCCCGCCGATATTTTGATAGTCTCCGGCATGGTCACCGATACCCACGGCAAAGGTGTCAAAGGGGTGAATCTCAAGATTTTCTTCAATGGTCGCAAGGTCGAAGGACAGAAAGAGGTTATTACCTCCCGTAATGGCACCTATGAAAGCAAAACCTTCTTCCCTCACAACTCCCTTTCTCAAGGGATAGTGGAAATCGAGCCCAGCAAGCCCGCTTATGCCAGGCAGGGGCGGATCAAGGTAATCAATGTGGTAGAGGAAAAACGAGATGCTCTAGGAAATGAATATTACCTGGCTCATTTGGACTTCGTTTTGGAAAGGGTTCTTTCCCCTGGTTTCTGGATTGCCACTGCAACTCTTCTCGTGGTCTATGCTCTAATCGCCTTCGAGATTGTCCACCGGACTCTGGCGGCCTTCTTGGGAGCCTCTCTGATGCTGGCCGTGAGTTATACCGCCGGGACTTTCTACCCCAGCTTTCGCATCCTCACCTTTGATGACGCCGCGCGGGCCATCGATATGAATGTGATCTTTCTGTTGATAGGGATGATGATCATTGTGGGGATACTGAAGAGAACCGGGCTCTTTCAGTGGTTGGCCTACAAGTCCTATGAACTGGCGCGGGGTAATGTCTTTATTCTTGCCGCCACCCTCATGCTTGCCGCTGCAACGGCCTCCTCTATGCTGGACAACGTCACCACCATGCTGCTGATCATTCCGGTTACTATAGAAATCGCTCTAACCCTCGAGATACACCCCACAACTTTGCTGATACCGGAGGTTTTTGCTTCCAACATTGGGGGCACCGCCACCCTCATCGGAGACCCACCAAACATTATGATTGGTTCCTATGCCAACCTGAGCTTCGTCGATTTTCTTGTGCATCTAGGTCCGGTTTGTCTGATCTGTCTGGTGGTGGGTATGGGGTATTTTATCCTGTGGCATGGCAAGAGCTACCGCGGAGCTCAGGCAGGAAAGGTGCAAGAGACCATTGAGCGCTTGAAAAGAGAGTGTAGAATCACCGACAGACGCACCCTGGTTTTTTCTACCCTTGCATTGGGGATCACCCTTTTTCTCTTTGCGGTCCACGGAGCGCTGCACATGGAGCCGAGCATAGCGGCTATGACTGGTGCAGCATTCCTCTTGCTGGTGACCCGGACAGATATTAGCGAAACTCTCGAGCGCGACATTGAATGGGCAACCATAATATTTTTCATCATGCTCTTCGTTGTTATTGCCGGGGCTCAAGAAAGTGGATTGATCCATCTTATTGCCGAATGGCTCAAACAGCTTTCGCAGGGATCTCTTGTCCAAGCAATCCTGATGGTTCTCTGGGGTGCAGCCTTGGCCTCGGCCTTTATCGACAATATCCCCTTTACCGCAACCATGCTACCCGTTGTTTCCTACCTAACCGAGGTGATTCCCGGAGCTGAGGGCGGAGTTCTGTGGTGGGCTCTCGCTTTGGGAGCTTGCTTAGGGGGGAACGGCACCATGATCGGGGCCAGTGCCAATCTGGTTACAGCTGGCATGTCAGAAAGAGCCGGCTACCCAATATCGTTTAGGCAGTATGCCAAGGTTGCATTCACGCCTATGGTAATCACCATAATCCTGTGCTCCCTGTGGTTTATGTGGGTGGGGCGCTAGAAGCTTTCCAGTTGAGACTCCAGGAAGGTCTTTGCCGAACAGCCCTGGCACCCTCCGGCCAATTCATCAAGGCTCGCGACCTTACTTTAAAAGTTGTTCCTAAGGGGCAAGAAATCTTGCCGGGCCTTTCATACCCGTCTTCACCGATGTAGGACAAATTCCGACAGGAAAACCCTTGGCATTCCTACACTAAATTAGGACAAAAACCGATAGCGGCGGGTGGTGTGAAGATTTATAGTGGTAGGCCAACAAAAAAAAGACAGTACTCTGGTGGCAAGAATTGAGGCAGATTTTCAGCGGTAGCGTTTCCGCATTTCGGGACTTTCTTCCTAACCCCAATTCCCAAGCCCTGCGACGATCGGCTTGAGGAGGTTGAGATGAGACCTGGACGGCGTGGCAAAAGAAGAGAAAATCTCTGGCTCCTTCTCTGTTTCCTCCTCGGAAGTTATCTTTACGCTCCCTCCTCTGAGGCAGGACTGAGAGAGAAGGTCTCAGAGCACGTTTTGTCAAACGGTCTCAAGGTGATCCTCCTCGCGAATCACAAGGCCCCGGTGGTTACCTTCCAGGTATGGTATCGTGTGGGCTCCCGCAACGAACAGTGGGGGAAAACCGGATTATCCCACATGCTCGAGCATATGATGTTTAAAGGAACGAAGAAGTACGGCCCCGAAGAGTTTTCCCGGATCGTTCAGGAAAATGGCGGCGATGAAAACGCCTTCACTTCGACTGATTACACCGCCTATTTTGAGAATCTCAGCGCTGATCGAATTCACGTTTCACTGGAACTGGAATCGGACCGCATGCATGGTTTGAACTTGCGGGAAGATGATTTTCAAACCGAACGTATGGTGGTGATGGAGGAGAGAAGGCTGCGCACTGAAGATAACCCTCAGGCCTACCTGATAGAACAGTTGGAGGCCACGGCTTTTCAGCTGCAGCCCTATCACTGGCCCACGATCGGATGGATGGAGAATATCAAAAGCCTTACCTTGGCCGATCTCAAGAGCTACTACCACACCTATTACAATCCAGCGAACGCTTTTCTAGTGGTAGTGGGTGATTTTTCCCCCGAGAAGCTCCTGGTGGACATCGACAAGGCCTTCGGCTCGTTGCCCCCTGAGGTAAAGCCCGACGAAAAAAAGGCGGTAGATCCACCACAACAGGGAGAGCGCAGGATTTTCCTCAAGCGGCAAGCCCAACTTGCCTATATTCTCATGGGATATCACGTGCCCAATCTCCGGAATGGAGACAGCTATGTGCTGGAGGTGATCGCCACCATTCTGGCTGGCGGAAGAAGCTCCCGGTTCGCTCGAGAGTTCATTCAGGAAAAACAGTTGGTCCTCGATGCAGACGCAGAGAACTCGCTCCTCTCCAAAGATCCAGGTCTTTTCCTCATTTCGGCTGAACCGCTCCCCGGAAAATCCACCGCCGAAGTGGAAAAGGCCATAGACAGGGAAATCATGCGTCTGCAAACGGAGCCGGTAGGAGAACAAGAACTCCGGAAGGCGAAAAATCTGTTGGAAGCATCCTTTGTTTCTTCTCAGGACTCTCTTTTTTTTCAGGCCATGCTCCTGGCTCACTATGAAATAGCTCGAGATTGGCGAACTGTGGATCAATACCTTCCTACAATAGGCAAAGTCGCTCCGCAGGACATTCTTCGGGTGGCCAAGCAATACCTCGTCCCTGAAAACCGCACAGTGGCTGTACTGGTCCCTCTCCCCACTCAGGCAAAAAAGCCACAGGGGTCTGAGTTTTCCCTAGAGAGCAAGACGGTGAGATGAAAAGGGAGATGAGCATGAAGAACCGGTCAATTAGTAAGGTCTTGGTAACCATCTTTGCTCTGTGGATAGGGTTTGGCCTGCAGGGACATCCCAGTTATGGTATGCCTCCGGTTAAGAGAAGCGTTCTTGCCAACGGCCTGGTGCTTTTGGTGAGTGAGGAGCATTCGCTTCCCCTGGTGACCATTGAACTTCTCATAGATGCGGGTTCGAGGAGAGATCCTGCCGGAGAAGAAGGTCTGGCGTACCTCACCGCCCACGGACTGCTGCTTGGCACTGAAAAACACTCGGAGGTGGAGATTAATGAAAAGCTGGACTACATGGGCGCTTCCCTGGCAGTTTCAGTGGGGAGGGACTATACCAGCTTGAAGTTGCGGGTGCTGAAAAAGGATTTGACCGAGGGGCTTGAACTTTTCCTGGAAACAATCACTGAGCCCTCATTTCCTGAAGAAAAATTCCACAGAGAAGTGCGGGAGACCGTGGCCGCCATTCAATCAAGCGAAGAGCGGCCGGAGGTAGTGGCTGAGAGAGCCTTTCGAAGAAAACTCTTTTTGAACAGCCCTTACAGCCATCCGGTGGAGGGGACCAAAGAATCCCTCGGCCGGATCAAACGGGAAGACGTGGTAAAATTCCGCTCCGCCTGCTACCGTCCGAATATTTCAATCTTTTCTATTGTAGGGGATGTAACTGTCAAAGAGGTAGAGGAAGGTATCGTTGCCAAACTGAGGGCGTGGCACCACGCCAGCGTCGCTGCCGAGCATTTCTCCAGCACATTCGCCCGCGGTCCAGAAACCATAGAGATCGACCGGGACATTAGCCAAGCCAACATCATTATCGGTCACCAGGGTATACGGAGAGACAACCCTGATTTCTATGCCCTCACCGTGATGAACTACATTCTCGGAGGTGGCGGTTTTGGTTCCCGTCTGGTGGACGAGATCAGAGTCAAAAGAGGACTGGCCTACTCGGTTGCAAGTTTTTTTGAGGCCGGTAAATACCCGGGTTCATTTCAAATCGTTGTGCAGACCAAGAATGCTTCAGCCAGGGAGGCAATCTCACTGGCCCTGGAGCAGATGAAGCGGATGCAGCAAAAGCTGGTTTCACAGCAAGAACTGGAACGGGCCAAGAAGTATTTGACCGGCAGTTTCCCTTTGCGCCTCGATACTCAAAGAGAGTTGGTGGATTTTTTGGGCCGAATGGAGTATTACGGTCTAGGCTTGGACTATCCCGAGCGTTACCGCTCCCTGATCAACTCTGTTGGCCGCGAAGAGGTGCTGCGCGTGGCACGGGATTATCTCCAGCCGGACAAATGTGTCCTTGCAGTGGTGGCCAACCTCAAGGAGGCAAATATGGCAGCGTCGGGAGGTTCGAGAGGTGATTGAACAAGAGAGCACATCCACGCTGCCATCAACCCTTTTTCTGTCGTATCTCGCCATTGGTGGCGTGTTGGGAGACATCGGCACCTCTCCTCTCTACGTAATGTCTCTTTGTTTCAAGAGGCTTCCCGTTACTCGGGCCAACGTGATGGGTGTACTTTCGCTGATTACCTGGTCCTTTGTTTTCCTATCTACCAAATATGCCTGGATGGCACTCAACATGGACAACGAAGGTGAAGGGGGTACCTTCGCTTTATTGAACCTTATTCGCAAAGAGGGCCGTCGATTGAAAGACAACGGCCGCTCAATTCTTATAGCCCATCTTGTAGGCGGCGCCTCCATTCTGGCTATGATCTGCGGAGCTTTGCTCCTCAGTGACGGGGTGATCACTCCCTCCATCTCGGTGCTGGCGGCGGTGGAAGGAGTGGAGGTTCTCTATCCACATCTGGCTGAATATGTGGTGCCGCTGGCCGCAATTATACTCACGGGACTTTTCCTCATCCAAAAGCGTGGCACAGAAAGAGTGGCAAAACTCTTCTCGCCCATTGTTATTTTCTGGTTTGCTACCATCGCCTTCGCGGGTCTGATGAATATCCGTCGGGATCCGAGCCTGATCCAGGCCCTAAGTCCACACTACGCCATAAGGTTCCTTTTTTCCTACCCCCTGGCCATTGTCTTTCCCATTCTAGGATATGTAGTCCTCTGCATAACCGGCGGAGAAGCACTCTACGCTGACGAAGCCCACTACTCAAAACCCGCCATCCGACTGGCCTGGTCAGCAGCCTCCCTCTGCCTGTTGGCCAACTACTTCGGCCAGGGAGCCTATCTTCTCGCCTCGCCAAAGGCCACGAATCCCTTCTTCGATATGGCGGTGTCCTTTGGCCATAGATTCTACTTGTATCTCCTCTTGCTTGCCACTCTGGCGGCCATTGTCGCCAGCCAGGCCATGATAAGCGGATCCTTTTCCACCTACAAGCAGGCCATGGAGCTGAGAATGTTTCCCAGACTCGAGGTCAGGAACACCTCGTCTGCTGCCAGGGGTCAGATCTACATTCCTTGGGTAAATGTTGGGCTGTTTGCTGCGTGTCTGGCAACAGTTTTTATGTTCCGCCGCGCCGATGCCTTGGGCGATGCCTATGGTTTGGCGGTAACTGGGGCTTTTATCGGCACCACCTTGATGATGAGTGTACTGTGGTTCCTGAGACACAAAGATGCCAAGAGGCAAATCTTAGTCCTACTGCCAGTTTTCATCGTTTTTCTGATTTTTGACTCGGGCTTCTTCTTTTCCAACCTGGGAAAGATTCCAACCGGGGGCTGGTTTCCCCTTATCATCGGCACAATTCTGGTGATCACCATGGTCGCCTGGGAGAAGGGCTCCCTATTGGTGTACCGCAATATTCCCAAGAGAGACTCAGCCTCATTTTTGAACACGGTGGAGCAGATGGAGCTCACTAGGGTGAAGGGGACAGATGTCCATATGACCGCCAGCGAAAAGAGCATAGCCGCCAGTTTGCTTGGGGAGTGTGCTAATGGTGCCATTAGGGAGACGGTGGTCTTGGTCACGGTTAGGAATACGGAGCATCCCTGGGGCGTTCAGTACGATAAGCAACTGATAGGTACCTTTCACCATGGCAGGGGAAGCATCTATCAGGTTATTATAGAAAAAGGCTATATGCGACTATTTGTCAATGTTCCCAACATTATGGACGAGCTGGGATTCAAAGAGGAACCTCGGAGATTTGTCTTCGGTATGTGGAATCTCATCATCGTTGAGCAAACCTGGAAAAAATGGCTGCTGCGGTACTTCAGGCTAATCTACAGAAATAGTCCTTCCATGACGGGAAGATTCATGATTCCTTCCCAATATGTGGCCTACGTCGGCGGAGATCTGGAAATCTCTTTCTAGAATATGGCTCCCCACAGCAGTTTGATCTAGTCCGCCTGTGGTTTTCCCATCTAACCTCGGCTAACAGGGGATCAGACAAAGGGGAATTAGAAACCTTACCCTTGTGGGCTGTAGGACGAATACCGACAGAAAAACCCGCCGCCTTCCTACAACATAATCAGACATGCACCGATTTCGGCTAAGTGCTTGCTGGTTTATACTTTTAAAGACTAGCGATTGCACTGCAGCTGAGCGACAAGCTATGGCTCGAGGGCTGGTGAATCGCCTTGGCAGTAAATTATGCCAATTTGGTTCTAAACGGTATCGAATAAGCGCTGAGTAATTGATTCGCGGGAGCCACAACCTGATGAAAGGACAGCAGAGACTTATTTTGGACACCATCCTCCTGGGTGTTGTGGGGGCCTTGAGTGCCCAGCTTTTTATGATTCTCCTACACTGGTCAGAAGGCTTGTTTATGATTTGGCTGGCGGGCTATCAACCCCCGGGACTTCCGGAAGAGGGTGGTGTTTTGCGTCAGCTAATAGGCTCACACGGCTTATGGCTGATCCCCTTGGCCACTACCTTGGGGGGACTCATTTCGGGCTTCATTGTGTACACCCTTGCCCCAGAAACTGAGGGGCATGGAACGGATACGGCTGTCAAGGCCTTTCACCACCTCGGTGGCAGAATCCGCGCTCGGGTTCCTTTTGTAAAAATGATTGCTTCGGCCATTACCATAGGGTCGGGAGGGGCGGCCGGTCGGGAAGGACCAACAGCTCTAGTCAGTGCCGGCATTGGCTCAGTTTACGGTAGCTTACAAAGGCGATCTGAGGAGGAACGAAGATTGCTAACCCTCATCGGCATGGCCGCTGGGTTGTCAGCCATCTTTCGCTCGCCCGTGGGCACCGCTATGTTCGCCATAGAAGTTCTCTACAGTGACATGGAATTTGACGGCGGTGCCCTGCTCTATACTTTATTGGGATCAGTTGTGGCCTATGCCGTTAACGGGCTTTTTGTAGGCTGGGAGCCACTTTTTCAGGTTCCGGCCAATTTGGCGCTTCCACACTTCTTTGATTACTTGTGGTACATTGTCTTGGGAATGGCGGCAGGTTTGATTGCAACCCTGTTACCCACTGTTTTCTATCTTATCCGTGACGGCTTTAAGGCTCTGCCCATTCCTTCTCATTTTAAACCGGCTTTGGGTGGCCTAGGAATCGGCCTACTGGCCATAGGGTTACCTCAGGTGCTGGGAGGCGGATATGGATGGGTCCAAGAGGCTATTGACGGTCGACTGAGCCTGATTATTCTCCTGACGCTCATCTTTGCCAAAGTGCTTGCCTTTTCCCTGACCGTCTCTTCCGGTGGATCGGGTGGCGTCTTTGCGCCGAGCCTGT
>JAJDNT010000044.1 GCA_022340515.1 Deltaproteobacteria bacterium | reverse complement strand
TCTCTACTGCCGTCGTCGACTACTATGACCAGATCAACAACCTCCTGTTCCATGACCTCATCGTGGGTTTTCTGCAGGGTTTGGGCAGCATTGTAGGCCGGCATTACTACGACAACTTTTCTGTTGTTAAACATTTCTTTTCCTCGAAAGCAGTAAAGCGAGCAAGATCAATGCCACCTCCACGCCAAAGTGCAAGATGTTCCGCCATCCTCAGCATAAGAAACAAGCTTTCTTAGCATTCGAGGTGAGGTTCAGCCTTGCCGCACTCTCATTGATTGGGAGGAGAAGCCATATAGTTGACGCTTGATTTCCAATGGCGAGTGTACCATACTTTCGTTGGTGCTGTGACCTGGACCATTAGACATTTAGGTGTTAAGTGGACAATTTCCGATTCTAATATTATTCAGTAGGCCTTAAGTTATTTTTGTTTCCAATGGCACATCAATTGCTTGAGAAGAAAAATTATAACCCGACAACGTTATTCAATGGGCTATGAAAGTTTGCTGATTTCTAAGTGGAAAGAAGCATTCAAGCACAAAACTCGATCAAGTGAACATTATGGCCACAAAGAGCTTACTGGTTACAGGGGGTGCCGGTTTCATAGGAACAAACTTCATCCGCCACATCCTTGCGACTCGGCCAAACTGGCATATGGTCAATCTGGATGCCCTGACCTACGCGGGGAACCTTGCCAATTTTCAAGACCTTGCGACCAACTTAGCAAATAGGCATCGTTTCATCCACGGAGATATAAGGGACGAGAGTCTTCTTGCACTCCTCTTCGCCGAGGAAAGCTTCGACACTGTGGTGCATTTTGCGGCGGAATCCCATGTGGACCGATCAATCATGGGACCCGAGGCTTTCTTAAAGACAAACGTGGAGGGAACCTTTCGCCTCCTCAAAGCGAGCCTCAAGAGTTGGGAGGAGAAGGGCAGGCCGGAAAGTTTCCGCTTTTTACACATATCTACTGATGAGGTTTACGGAAGCCTTGGCTCAGAGGGGTGTTTCACCGAGAGCACACCATATGACCCTTCCAGTCCCTATTCGGCCTCTAAGGCTGCTTCGGACCACTTTGTCAGGGCCTATTTTCGCACCTACGGCCTTCCAACCATCATCACAAACTGCTCCAACAACTTCGGCCCTTATCAGTTTCCTGAGAAGCTAATTCCCCTGATGATTTTGAACATAATGGAAGAAAAGGTTTTGCCGGTCTACGGAGACGGTAAACATGTGCGGGACTGGCTTTATGTCATAGACCACTGTGATGGACTTGTGAGGGTGCTCGAGGAGGGGCGGCCAGGGGAAACTTACAACATAGGGGGAGGAGCCGAGAGACAAAACATTGAAGTTGTCCAATTGCTCTGTCGTCTTCTTGATCTCCGATTGGACAGGTCCGGCAGCAAAGCTAGCCGGAACCTCATTAAGTTTGTCACTGACCGGCCTGGACACGACCGACGCTACGCTATTGACGCCTCAAAGATCAAGGGAGAACTGGGGTGGAGCCCCGCCCATGAATTTGAGGAGGCCTTGGCGGCTACGGTGGACTGGTATTTGGCCAATATGGACTGGGTGGAGATGGTCCGCAGTGGGGAATACCGCAAGTGGATTGAAATTAATTACGGTGACAGGTGATGGGTAATAGGTAATGGGGAAAAATTAATGAAAGGGATTATATTAGCCGGTGGTTCAGGAACTCGGCTTTATCCGATTACCAGGGTGGTGAGCAAGCAACTCCTGCCGGTATATGATAAGCCCATGGTGTACTACCCCCTCTCGGTCCTCATGTTGGCAAAAATCCGTGAGATCCTGATAATTTCTACTCCACAGGACTTGCCCCTTTTTCGGGAGCTTTTAGGGGACGGATCCCAGTGGGGTCTCTCATTTGCATATGCTGAACAACCAAGACCTGAGGGGATTGCCCAGGCATTCATCATTGGCCGAGATTTCGTGGGCACTGACAGAGTTTGCCTCATATTAGGGGACAATATTTTCTATGGTCATGGTCTGCCAGAGAAATTGCGCAATGCGGTCTCCCAGGAGGAAAAGGCAACCATCTTCGGCTACTGGGTCAAAAAGCCACAGCGTTACGGCGTTGTCACCTTCGATGAAGAAGGTAGGGCTGTGGATATTGTAGAAAAGCCCAAGGAGCCCAAGTCTAACTGGGCGGTTACCGGCCTCTATTTTTACGACAACCGGGTGGTGAATATAGCTGCCGAGCTCAAACCTTCGGGCCGTGGTGAGTTGGAGATCACCGATGTAAACTCAGCTTACCTTAGAATGAAAGCGCTGCGGGTAGAGAAGCTGGGCCGAGGAATCGCCTGGCTGGATACCGGCACCCCTGAGACTCTCATGCAGGCTGCCAATTTCATAGAGACTATAGAAGAAAGGCAGGGCTTGAAGATTGCCTGCGTTGAAGAGATTGCGTACCGTATGGGTTATATAAGCAGTGACCAGTTGGAAAAGTTGGCCCGACCGCTGATCAAAAATGGTTATGGTCGGTATCTCATGGATATTTTGAAGTATGAAGCCTTTTTAGCATAAAGCTTTCAGCCTTAAGCTCTCAGCCAAAAGTAAAACAAAACAGTTTGCCATGAAAATCAAATTCTTGCCCACAGAATTGGAAGGCGTCTACATCATTGAGCCGCAATCTTTCTACGACAAACGTGGCTTTTTCTTGGAGACCTACCACCAAAGAAAATACGCTGAGGTTGGAATCAACTGCAATTTCGTCCAGGACAACCTTTCCCACTCGATCCTTGGTACGCTGAGGGGGCTCCACTATCAACTGCAGCAGGCACAGGCAAAGTTAATTCAGGTAATTAGAGGTGCTGTTTTTGACGTGGTGGTGGACATTCGCCGCGGTTCCCCTAGCTTCGGAAAGTGGGCCGGGGTTAATCTCTCAGAGGAAAACAAACGCCAGTTATTCGTACCGGAAGGATTTGCCCATGGCTTTTGTGTGCTGAGCGAAGTTGCCAATGTCGTCTATAAATGCTCGGATTTCTACGCCCCGGAGGATGAGGGAGGTATTCTCTGGTCCGACCCGGCTCTTGCCATTGATTGGCCCGTAGAAAAACCTCTGCTCTCAGATAAAGATAGGCGCTTACCCTGTTTGGCGGATGTTCCCCCCGATAGATTGCCTGTTTACGATGGTCTTGAACCATAAAAAAGAGTGGGGGACACAGGTGATTTGAATATCGTTCTGTGATGCCTCTTCTGTCGTTCCGAGGCTCTGGCCTGGTCACTTCAGACGCAGCTGCGCTGCGGGGGAAGCCCGCCCGCCTCGCCTTGCTCGCATGGCGGGCAGGGCGCCCCCTCCCTGTTCCCGCCTTCGCAAAGCTTCGGCGGGCCAGGGGCTCCCCCACAAGCAGCTGCGGAAGTGGCGCAGGCCTCCCGCCAGTCACTCAGAAGAAGCATCACAGAAAGAACTAATAGACCTGACTAAAAACTTTGTGTCCAGCGGATACCCTGTGACATGCTTGCTCTCTACAAGGAGATTGGATGAGAATCATGGTTACCGGCGCTCATGGACAGGTGGGCTGGGAACTGTCAAAGCGCGGTAAGAGAAAGGGTTTTGACATCCTAGGTTTGGACCGGGCTACGCTTGATATTACTGATCAAAGTGTGGTTAAGCGAAGGGTCGAGAAATCCGAAGCTGTCCTGGTAGTTAATGGGGCAGCATACACAGCTGTTGATCAAGCAGAATCCGAGCCAGAGCTAGCCTTTGCCGCAAACCGCGACGGCCCAGCTAACCTGGCCTCAGCCTGTGCTGAAGCCGGAATTCCCCTGATCCATCTCTCCACAGACTTCGTCTTTGACGGTGAGAAGAAAGGGCCCTACCTCGAGTCGGATCAGGTATCACCACTCAATGTTTACGGAAAAAGCAAGGCCGCAGGGGAGACAGCGGTAAGGGAGCGTCTTGCCGAGCATATTATTCTGCGCACTTCCTGGGTTTATAGTGAACGGGGAGGCAACTTTGTCAAGAGCATGATACGATTGGGCCGGGAAAGAGATGTTATCCGAGTGGTAGCGGATCAATATGGCTGTCCGACATACGCAGCAGACCTGGCGGATACCATACTGATAATCGCTGTCCAAATTCAGGATAACAGAGAGATTGCCTGGGGGACCTATCATTATTGCGGCAAAGGGGTGGCGAGTTGGCATGGCCTGGCGCTAGAGACTTTGTCTCTGGCAAAACAATATACTTCACTCAAAGTAAAAACAATAGAAGCTATAGGCACAGCTGACTACCCAACACCTGCAAAGAGACCCCTCAATTCAGTCCTGGATTGTTCCTTAATGGAGAAGACTTTTGACATCCATCAAAAGCCGTGGCAGCAAAGTCTTGCTCGAATGATCAAAAGGATGTTTTCAGTCTAAAAAAAAGTAATTCTTAGAAAGTCATGACTTAGACGGCAAAGTAAAAAGTGCCAGATGCAAGGCGCACAAATCTTTAGGAACGAAGCGTACTGAAAAGTACGCTGCAGATGTAGCTTTTTACGAGGCCGTCAGTCTAAAAATCGAAACCATAGTATAGCAAAAATAGCCTTCACCCCGTCCTTCCAACCAATCTTCTTGCCTTCTGCGTAGGTCCTGCCACTGTAGCTTATGGGAGTCTCATAGATGCGAAAGCCCTTCTTGGCTATTTTGGCGGTAAACTCAGGTTCGAAGCCGAAACGGTTCGATTTTACCTTGATTCCATGGAGAACTTCTTTTTTGAAGACCTTGTAACAGGTCTCCATATCAGTAAGGTTCAGGTTAGTTAACATGTTGGAAAGCAAAGTCACGAATTTGTTGCCCACATAGTGCCAAAAGAAAAGGACCCGGTGGGGACCACCGAGAAACCTCGAGCCGTATACCACATCGGCTCTGCCATCCACTATGGGAGCTAGAAGGCGAGGATACTCACTGGGATCATATTCAAGATCTGCATCCTGGATAATCACTATATCACCAGTTATTGCTGCAAAGCCTGTTCGCAGGGCAGCACCTTTGCCTTGATTGTGGTCATGGTAGAGTACCTTAACATTTTCATGCAGTTGGTTAATCTCTCTTAGGTGCTCCCGGGTGCCATCCGTAGAATAATCGTCCACGACAATAATCTCTTTTTCTAATTCAACTCCTTGGACACGGGCGACGATTTCCTTGATTGTCTGAACTTCATTGTAGACTGGTATTACAACTGAGATTTTCATCTTAGATAACTCACTGTAGATAAAATAAAAAATTCTTGTACATGATCCCTATCTCTCCTGCTCCCATAGAGTCCCGCATTCTTCACTACCCAGGAAAATCTCTATAAAGACTGTGTTTCTCGATAAAGACAGCCACTTTCCTGGGAACCAGCTCCCCAATTGGCCGGCCTTCGCTCGTACGTCGGCGTACCTCGCTTGAAGAGATTTTGTCCAGATTTTCTTCCATCTCCAGAGTGTGAATGAGGTTGGCGTATTTTTGCACTAGAGGATTTTTCGGTAAATGAAAGTTTCCCTGCCTCTGAAAAACCAACAATTGAAAACCGGCAAACATTTTGGCTAGGGCAGCGGCTGGATCATCATAAGGCCAGGTGAGAATGCGCTCAGCTGCATCTCGTCCAGTGATAAAAAAGATTTCCGGCTTCTGGGGATATAGCTGATGTAAAGCGGTGCAAATGTCAAGGAAAAGACCATGGGAGCAAACTCCCAGGGATATATAAGAGATACCGCTGATGCCCAGCCGCATCATTTCCAAACGTTGTTCAACCGCGGCTCCGACCAAAGGTTTGTTGGGCAGGATTTTGGGCAGCACAAAGATTATCTCGTCCAGTTTGAACTGTTGCCTTGAATAACGGGCCAGTAGCAGATGGGCTCGAGTTATCGGGTTGTAAGCACCACCAAGAACCCCCAAACGTCCATTGTTTAAGAGCGGGCCTACTTGTGCGGGGACAAAGGTTTCAAACCTCGGGACATCTTGATCTCCCGGCCCGGGGTTATTCGCCATGGAAGAAGGACTCATCAATCATTGCCCTCCGCAGTCTATCCAAAGCAGCATAAGCAGCTGCGAGCTTTATTTTCTGACGATCTCCCCCAAATTGGAAGCGCTCGGAGTGTAAGCCTTTTTCACACAGCAAGGCCAGGAAGACCGTTCCCACGGGCTTTTTCTTGGTGCCGCCAGTTGGACCTGCAATGCCGGTTATGGACAAGGCCATATCTGTCTTACTTTCCTTTTGCACCCCTCGCACCATGGCCTCAGCAACCTCCATACTGACCGCCCCATACCTGGAGATCAGATCGGGAGATACAAAGAGATGGCTGACTTTTGCTGCTTCACTGTAGGTAACTAAACTGCGATCAAAATAAGCGGAACTTCCAGGTACGTTGGTGAGCAGGTGTCCAATTAGACCGCCTGTACATGACTCAGCAAGTGCCAGAGAGTACCCTCTTTTGATGAGTAGGTTTCCTACCACCATTTCCAGGGTATTGTCTCCTTCGCCGTAGATGTAAAGACCAAGTAGATCCCGTACGGCTTGCACTACTTGCGCCAAGGTGGAATCGGCGCCGGTGAGAGTAGAATCTTGGACGGTGAGAGTTAAAAGATTTTCCGGAAAGCGAGGAAAGTAGCCAAAAGCAACAGTGGGATGTTCCTTTTCAAGGATCTCCAACCGCTGAGCTATTTCAGATTCCCGCAGTCCAATAAGGCGCAAGGAGTGTGAGCGAATTACTGATTTTTGGGGAAATCGCTTCTTGAGAGTTGGCAGGACAAAATCTGCAAGCATATCGGCCATCTCGCTTGGCACGCCAGGAAGGAAAAAAAGAGGTTTTTCAGTATCTCCCATGTAGTAGCCAGCCCTGGGTCTGACTAGGTCGATGCGCTCTGCTCCTTCGGGTAGGTCGGCCATTTTAGCAATGGCTGGGGTCATGGACAGATTATGTTTTTCAAGATGGTTGGAAATAACCTGCCAAGACTTTGGATGCCGGCGCAAGGGGCGATTTAAAGCTTGGGCCACTGCAAGGTTGGTGCGATCGTCGGTGGTGGGGCCTAGGCCACCGCTGATGAGGACAAAATCAGCCCGTTTTATTGCCTTCAACAAGGCCTCAGCAATGTCATCTTCCCGGTCCCCCACCACTGTTACCCAGCGGAGATGAAAATTGGCCAACCTTAGATGGTGACCGATATGAGCGGCGTTGTTGTTAACCGTTTGCCCTGAGAGCAACTCGTTGCCAACGGTAATCAATTCACCATAGATTATAGTGTTTTCATCCATTATCATAATTACTTAACCACAAAGGACACAAAGAGCACAAAGCTTTAAAAGGTGTAAGATGTTTTCTTTGTGTGCTTTGTGATCTTTGTGGTGCAAACCTAGGGTGAAATCCATAGACGCGGCTAGAGAAGCCCCGCCACCATAAAGAGAAGTCTCAGGGTAACATTGGTAAAGACTCCGGCAAGAACATCGTCAATGACCACCCCCCAGCCACCGCGCATCCTTTTTTCTACACTTGAGATAGGTGGGGGTTTAACGATATCAAAGACCCGGAAGAGAGCAAAACCCAAACAAAAAGTCAAAGGGTTAAGAGGAAGCCATAAAAGGCTTATGAGGAAACCGGCCATCTCATCTATGACAATGGGTCTTGGATCGCGATCCTCGAGAAGGATTTCGGCCCTCCCGGCAACCCAGGCGGCAAAAGCCACAAAGACAAGGGCTATAATCCCTTGGACAATTAAGTTAACCCGATGGACTACAATCACAATGGGTATAGCGGCAAAGGTCCCCCAAGTACCGGGCATTAAAGGAAGAAAGCCGGTGAAGCAACCCGTGGCCAGGAAGACCACAATGTCATTTTTTCTAGTAGTATTCATGCGATAACGTCTTTCTCAATTCCTTAGAACTCCAGCCGACACGGAAAGGCTGTGGTCTTCCAGCAGCCAGCAGCGGGCAGGTACTCTGAGCTAATTCTTTTTTGCTGCCAGCTGCCTCCTGTCCGCTGTCTGCTCTTGCCAACCCCTTCAACTAGTTCTCTTTGTCGCCTTTGGAAAGTTTCTGTCTAGCTCGAAAGATAGCCTCCTCATAAACTTGCCTCAGCGGCACTTTGTGCCGCCTTGCTGCTCGCTGGCAAGCATCGTACTCGGGGGCAAAGACATAGTTGCCTTGAGGGTTGACAGCAACTTTGACCGGGAGATTACCAAAAGGAGTTTGGACACGAATAGTGTGCCTAGGAAGACTGTAGCGCTCCACCTCCTGAATACGGACCCCGAGAGTTGTTGTTTCACTGAAAAGGATCTGGAGCACAGTTTCTCGCAGCCCCACTGGAACTAAAACTCGCAGCAATTGGCCGGGACGATTTTTTTTCATCTGGGCAGGCAAGACATTTACATCTAGCCCGCCCGCATCGAGGAGTTGTTCCATCAGGTGCCCATATAGCTCAGGATTCATGTCATCGATGCTGGTTTCAATCATTAAAAGCCTTTCCTTCACTGTCTCTAGAGAAGTCTTACCCAAGACAACACGGAGAAGGTTAGGAGGATGATTTTCGGGATGTCGCCCTACCCCGTAGCCGACTTTTGTAATACTCATTGAGGGAACGCCGCCATACTCGGAGCAAAGCGTGGTGAGAATTGCTGCGCCGGTGGGAGTTACCATCTCCCGCTGCTGACCTGAATCGTAGACAGGTGTGTCGCCGAGGAGGGCAAGGGTCGCCGGAGCCGGAAGGGGCAGCATTCCGTGTTGGCACTGGACAAACCCCCGGCCCAGAGGCAGGGGAGAAGCCGCAACCTTTTTTATATCCAGCAGGTGAAGTCCGAGGCAGGCTCCAACCATATCTACAATAGAGTCCAGCGCTCCTATCTCGTGGAAATGTACATCTTCGGGAGACTGCTGGTGAAGCTTAGCTTCAGCTAGAGCTAGGCGTTCCACTATGGCCAGGCTTGTTTTCTTTACCTGGGCAGGTAGTTTGCTCTCTCCGATAATCTTGCGTATATGGGCCACGGAGCGGTGAGGCTGCTTGTCCTCTTCAACCTTGATATTCAGCCTTGTTCCGGTAATTGCTCCCCGTTTTTCTCTGGAAGCCGTGATCTTATAGCCGCTGAGCTGCATTTTGGACAAATAGCCGATGAGCTTGTCCAGATCAAGACCCAAATCGATGAAAGCTCCCAGGATCATATCTCCACTAATCCCGGAAAAACAGTCAAAGTACGCTATTCTCATGACAAAAGAGGTCCCCTTCTGTGAGGAGAAAATTTAACCACAAAGGACACAAAGGACACAAAGGGATGTTTCAGATCTCAGCTTTCAGATTGCAGATGAACAAAGGTCGGAATGAGAAGATTTAATAGTCCACAGTCAACAATCTGGAAATGCCATCTCTTTGTGCTCTTCGTGTTCTTCGTGGTTTATATATTAGCCTCCGTTGTTACTGGAAAGTGAAGTGGGAAATATGGAGGTAGCGGTCTATCATCCGGCTGTAGTAAGAAATAGCCTCGTGGTTGTCTCCAGTGTCATAGTTTACCAGCATCTTGCCATTTTCGTGCTTTTCAGTTTTCTTGATAGCACCCTTCTCACAGAAGAACTTGATACCGTTTTCAAAGGTGATACGAGAGATACTCTCAAAACGTTCAACAAGTTCCAGCTTGTAGAGTTTGTTTCCCAATGTATTGATTTTTTTTATGAAGTCCTTTTCAGTGAGAGTTTCGTTGGCGAGATACTTGGTGGCCCTGAGCACAATCCAGTAGGATTCAAAATAGCTCTTCAACAAACCAGCAAAACACGAGAGTGCTATCAGACCCTGGTGAGTTATCCGGTAGGTATTATCTTCGGTTTTAACCCTGGTTACGAACCCTTGGGATAAATAGTAGGAAATCACTTTGTCAACGGTTTCCGCAAGATTCTCGTCTGCATCGTAGACAAACTCGAACTTAAAGAAATTTCGGAAAAAAAGTAGTTCGTCTTCTATTCCCTCTAGATTAAATTCAAAGGCTTCTTTGGCCAGAATTGCAGAGGAAATGTAGGCGGCTGGCAAGAGGAAATGGATAATGTTGTTTTTATAGTACTCCAGGTGCAGCCGGTTGCTATCTTCCACCGTGTAGATACGCTCCTCCTCGTCCGTCTCATCCTCGTCTGCCAACAGTTCGAGCCACTTACTTTTCTCCATGAGACTCAAAGCCTCTTCAAGTGCCTTGTCTAGGTCGTCAAGCCTACTCGCCGTACGCACGCCTTGTTGCTGCAGGTAATTGAAATAATTACGGATGATGAGTTTGATCTCTGCTAGGGTGATTCCCCGTTTAGATGTAGTGAGAATGACGGCAGCAACGAGGGCAAAGGGGGTGATCATAGAAGAGTTATTGATATTGTGGATGATACGCCAGGCAAAGTCTCGATACATGGCGTGGCGTTCTTTGGGCTTCAGAGTTTTGAATTCAAGCTCGAATCGCTGCATATAAGACTTGAGCGATATGGGTTGGGAGAATTTTACATAAACAGTGCCGTAACGCTTCTTTAAAACGCTGCGGGCGCGGAATAACTGGGCCAGACTCTCCTGTTTCTTGCTGCTCCCCTTGATCTCTCTCAGGTAGGCTCCTTCTTCCAATACTCTGTCATAGTTTATTGAACAGGGTACGAAAATCAAATCATCGCAGTAGCCTTCCTCCACTGCCTGCATGAGAATAGCTAGCAGTCCAAGTTTGGGCAGCACCATTTTGCCGGTCCTGCTGCGTCCACCTTCTATGAAAAACTCGATGTTGTGGCCCTCGCTCACCAAGGTCTTGATATAGGCAGCAAAAACGTCGGTGTAAAATTTTTGTCCCCTAAAGCTCCTGCGAATAAAAAAAGCTCCTGATTTGCGGAAAAATGGTCCAAGGGGCCAGAAAGACAAATTTTTTCCTGCGGCGACCAGGGGAAGATTAAGGTTGTGCTTGTAGAGCAAATAAGACAGAACCAGATAATCGATGTGGCTCTTGTGGCAGGGAATATAGACTAGGGGTGCTCTCTGTGCTGCATGCTTCACCATGTCCAAGGAATCAACATCTACATCAATCCCGTCGTAGATGGTGTTCCAGATCCAAGTAAGTAAACGCTCCCCAATCTGAACATAGGTTAAATGGGGATCAGTGGCGATCTCGTCGAGATAGTTATCGGCCTCTTTGCGAACAGTTTCAATGGTCCTGCTATCAGTGCGAGCCCTTCTCTCCATGCGTTTCTGCAGGTCATTATTATGAAGGACCATCTCTTTTATCTCCCACCGGCTTTTCATTACAGGACCTGTTACCACCCGGCGGTGACGGTCAATGCGATCGATCAGCTCTCTTCGGAGTTGGAAAGCGAGTCCAGTTTTGGAAGAATTCTGGTTTGGCTGGTCTGCCAGCCAATCTTTCAGATTAAGGGGTTCTGCTATTTCCAGGATGTTGTTCTTATAATTTCTTAGGAAAGACAATAGCTTGCGCAATCTTCCCGGCCTTTCCTTATCACCAAAGAAAACGTCGACAATCCCTTTGTGTTGTTTTTCAGGTGCTTTGCCGTGAAAGATTAAACTTGGTACTAAGATGATTGGCTCCTCCATGACCCGCTGGACATCGAGAAGGAGGTGTAAGGGGTCCTGTTCAATAAGCCCGACCCGTCTGTAGTACCCAGTCTTTCCCACGAGGAACAGTACTGAGGGTTTTTTGGCCAGGATAAGTTCTCGGTAGTCGCCAGTTTCGTAGGGATTGGGAAATCTGCCTTCCTTGAGATAGTGTTGCAGAAATGAAGAGAACAGCCTAATAACCTTTGAGGTGGAAAGCCAGAAGAGCGGTCGCGTATCGAAGGCAAACACTGGTGGACGAAGGCCGGCTTGGGAGAGGCGTGAACTAAAAAACAAAAAATCCAGTTGACTCCGGTACTTGGACGCATAGATTAGGTGGCCTTGCTCCTCCATGTCCTTTAGTACCCGCTGCTGACTCTCGAGAAATGTGGCTTTACCGGCCAGTTTATGCAGCAACCTGCCCAAAGGAGAAGAGAATTTTGGCTCGACCGTGAGGCACTGGTCTATTTTTGTTCCGCTCGCAGGATGAGTAGAGTCCTGCTCATTTTCTGGTTTTTTTTTGAAGAATCTAAAGAAAGCCATGCTTCTTTTTTTCAACAAGGGATAAGCAAATAGTGCATTTTTGTCGGCTAAACTTAGCAGATTTGTAGTCCAAAACCAACCGATTTTTTGGAGAACTGGAACTAGCTAGCGCCAGCAATAAAAAAGGTTCTTCCGAGATTTGCTTGGATGCCATAGCTAGATGAAAGAGAAGGGATGGACAGGGGTAAAATGATGCAATGCAAATTAAAGAGGTGAGAGAAAAGCTCTAGGAAGATGGAATTTAAGAGATCAAATTATCTGTAAGACCAAGCCCCTTCAGTCTCTCGGTTAAAAAGATAATGTGGCGTGATTCTGAGTATTTATAAGGACTTAAAAAGAACTAATCAGTCAATATGATAATTGCCTTGTTTGGACATTTTTTTCAGCTTCCAAACACTGCTGTTCTAGGTCCAGCAAAAAAGACATCTGTTAGGAAACCGCTCCCACATCCCACATCAATGCGTTATGCCATCAGGCAGCTTTTTCCACCTTAACGGCACATACTTTGAACTCGGGAATCTTTGCCGTGGGGTCGTGAGCCGGGTTTGTAAGAACGTTGGCACAGGTTTCAACAAAGTGGAAGGGCATGAAAACCATACCTTCCTCCACCTTATCGGTGACGATCACCTTGGCTACAATCTCACCCCGCCGCGAGGACACCTTCACCTTCTCACCCGGGCCTACTCCCAAGCGCTTAGCGTCCTCAGGGTGGATCTCTAATTTCCCCTCCGGAATCTCCGCGTGCAGCGAAGGAGAAACCCGGGTCATGGTGCCAGTATGATAATGGGCATGCACTCTGCCGGTACTGAGCCAGAAGGGATACTCATCGTCCACCACCTCGGCAGGGGGCTTATACTCAATGGCATGGAACAGCCCCAAGCCCCGGGCAAATTTGTCTTTGTGCAAAAACTTTGTTCCCGGATGGTCCTTGTTTGGACAGGGCCAGGCCAGACCCTCGCCCTGTAACCTTTCGTAGGTAATGCCCCCGTATGACGGCGTGAGAGTGGCAATTTCCTTCATTACATCTTCGGCACTTTCATAGCTCATCTCATAGCCGAAATGATTGGACAGGTCACGGATTATCTCCCAGTCAGCTCTCGCTTCCCCGACGGGTTCAATGGCCTTGCGCAGTAGCTGCACCCTTCTCTCCGTGTTGCTAAAGGTGCCGTCCTTCTCGGCAAAGGAGGTTCCCGGCAGTACCACATGGGCCAGTTCCGCGGTGGGAGTGAGGAAGATATCCTGCACCACCAGGAATTCGGCTTTCTGCAAGGCCTTCTGCACGTGGTTGCTGTCAGGGTCGCTGACTATGGGATTTTCTCCCATGATGTAGAGTGCCTTCAGCGTGCCCTCGGTAAGCCCGTCGAGTATGCCTGGAATGGTGAGGCCTACCTTGTCCGAGAGCTTGGCACCCCAGGCCTTTTCGAACTTGACCTGGTTGTCGATGACGTTCACTGCCTGGTAACCGGAATATACATTGGGGAGTCCACCCATGTCACAGGCACCCTGGACATTATTCTGTCCCCTTAAGGGGTTGACCCCGGTGGACTCTTTGCCCATGTTGCCGGTGAGCATGGCAAGATTAGCCAAAGACTTCACATTGTCAACGCCGGTGGTGTGCTGGGTGATGCCCATGCAATAGACAATGGAGGCCGCTTCCGCCTTGGCATAATAATCGGCCATGGTGACAATATCATCAACAGAAACCCCGGTAATCTCTGAGACCTTCTCGGGGGTATACGTTTCAATTAGCTTACTGAACTCCTCAAAATTCTCGCATCGCTCTTCA
>JAJDNT010000023.1 GCA_022340515.1 Deltaproteobacteria bacterium | reverse complement strand
GGTCACTCTGGCTAAGGGTATGGAGGATAACATCTCATTGTTGAACCTCATTAGAATGGGTAGAAATCGGGGAATAGAGGTGGTCTCCTTCTGTCTTGGTTCCCTGGGTCGAATTAGTAGGTTGGCTTGCCTTTTGATGGGAGGAGCTTTCACTTACGCTGCGTTGGAAAGCGGTGCTGAGGCTGCCCCAGGACAGCTCACTCTGGCGAAAATGCGAGAGCTTTTGGAGCTGTTGAAATGATCAACGGTAAGACCGAATACGTGGCCATTTTCGGCAATCCGGTTGCTCACAGCCTGAGCCCCCAGATGCACAATGCCGCTTTTTCTCACCTTGGTTTGAACATAACCTATCTGGCTTTTCGGGTGGCTGAGGCAAGGGAAGCCGCATGGGCCATAAGAAAGTTGGGTTTTCTGGGAGCCAGCATCACGGTTCCTCACAAGGAAAAAATTATAGCCCATCTGGACGAAGTGGATGAGATAGGCCGTACTATTGGTGCAGTGAACACCATTCTGTCCCGAGAGGGCAGGTTGTATGGGACCAATACAGACTGGCTGGGAGTTGTACAACCGTTGGAGCAGATGATAGAGCTTGAGGGTAAGCGTGGCCTGATTCTGGGGGCTGGGGGCGCGGCTCGATCTGCTATCTATGGTCTGCAAAGTAAGGGCACCCAAGTTTTTATCATGAACCGCAATGAAGCCCGTGGACAGAAGCTTGCAGCTGAAGTGAACTGTACTTTGGTGCCCTGGCAAGCCTGGGATCGTTTCAGAGCAGATTTGGTGGTGAATGCTACCACCGTGGGCATGTCAGCCACAGAGGACCAGAGTCTGGTTCCAGCTGAGTGGTTGCGACAAGGAATGGTGGTTTTGGACATGGTCTATCGCCCGGGTAAAACAAGGCTTCTCAAAGATGCTGAGAGGGCTGGATGCGGTTGTGTTTCCGGACTAGAGATGCTTCTTTTTCAAGGTGTTGTCCAGTTTGAACTCTGGACCGGCAAAGGGGCGCCAGTTGAAGTCATGCGGGGAGCGCTCGAGGAGGCAACCGGAGGCGTGGCCCTATAGTTTACACTCTTAGAGTAAAGCCGGTGCAATAAAGACCTGCAATGAAGCTGATAAAGACCATTGACAATCTCGACGCATCTGTAAATATCCCAGGTTCCAAAAGCGTTACCCATCGCTATCTAATTATGGCCGCCCTTGCCGAAGGGAGGAGTTGGTTGGGCAACGGACTTTGGTGCGATGACACGCGCTACACTGCCTCGGCCCTTAAAAGTTTTGGGGCACAGATCAGACATTCATCTGAGGCAATAGAAGTAATTGGCATGGGCGGAGACCTCAGTTGTCCGGCTGAACCCATCTATCTGGAAAACGCAGGCACCTCCTTGAGGTTGCTAACTGCGGTGGCCTGTTTGGGTCAGGGATCGTCTATTCTGGTTGGAAATGAGCGCATGCATACGCGCCCCATAGAAGAACTGTCGGCTGCCTTGCAGCCACTGGGGGGAGTGGTTGAAAGCTTGCAAGAAAGGGGCTATCCTCCTGTACGAATCCACGGCAGTGGTCTCAAAGGTGGCAGCACTATAGTGGATGCCAGCCGATCCAGTCAGTTCGTCTCTGCCATTCTCTTGGTGGCACCCTATGCTTCTCAGCCCGTTGAGATTACTGTCCAGGGACTGGTGTCCAAACCATACGTAGATGTTACTTTGGATGGGATGTCTAGGTTTGGCGCAAGGGCCAGGTGGCTGGATGAGAAAACTCTTCGGGTGGAAGCTCCTGGACGCTACCTGGCGGGAAGTTACGATGTGGAGGGAGACTGCTCATCGGCCTCATACTTTTGGGCAGCAGCCGCCATCACCGGGGGAAGAGTCTCAACTCAAAACATCCACCGTGAGAGCCGTCAAGGGGATTTGGCCTTTCTGAAAATTCTATGCCAAATGGGATGTCGGGCCGAGTGGCATGACCACGGGGTGACTCTATATGGTGGAAAACTACGAGCTATTGAGGTGGATATGAAGGATATGCCGGACATGGTGCCAACTCTGGCTGTCACAGCTGCCTTTGCCCAGGGTAAGACGGTTATTACCAACGTTGGCCACCTCCGGATAAAAGAAAGTGATCGACTTCGAGCAATCGCAGAAGGGCTAGAGAAAATGAATATCCAGGTGGATGAGAAGGAAGACCGCCTGACTATCAGAGGAGGAAATCCCCGAGGTGCCATGATTACTTCCCATCATGATCACCGAATTGCCATGAGTTTCGCCGTTGCTGGGCTATTGGCGGAGGGTGTCCGCATAGATGATGAGATGTGTGTGAGCAAATCTTTTCCCCAGTTCTGGGAGACTTTCGAGCAACTGTACCGTTAAAGGAGCGAGAAGGAGGCAGCTGGCAGCCCGCAGTTGGCTAGGAGCATCGAGCATAGGGCATGGAGTGAAGCAAAATAAATTATTTTGCACCATGCTCCATGCACCATGCGGATATGACGGTGGATCCAAAAGACTTGATGAGGAAAGATTTGCAACAAAGGAACAACCACAAAGACATACACATTGGTATAATTGGCGGCCATGGTAAGATGGGCCGCTGGTTTCATCGATATTTCGAGGAGTTAGGGTATAGGGTATCAGTGGCTGACCTTGATACTGATATAATGGCAGCGGACTTGGCCCAAGGGTGTGATGTATTGCTTGTGGCAGTTCCCTTGCAGCACACGGTAGAAGTAGTAAGAAATATCGGCCATCTGGTCAGGACAGATGCTCTACTCATGGATATTGCCTCACTCAAGAGCGAGGTACTCAGAACAATGCTAGAGGCCTCCTCTTCTTCGGTGATAGGGACTCACCCGTTATTCGGACCTGGTGAGCCCAACATCACCGGGCAGACCGTGGTGCTTTGTCCGGGTCGAGGGCCTGAGTGGCAAGAATGGCTCAACTCTGTTTTGTTGGAAAGCGGCGCCCAGGTAGAGGTAGTTGCGCCGGAAGTCCATGACTTTTACATGGCAGTAGTCCAAGGTCTTACTCATTTCAGTACTTTGGTCTTAGGACTCACCATTGATTCATTGGGCATGGATCTGAAAAGCCTAAAAAGATTTGCCACTCCTGCGTTCCACAGGAGACTGATGGAGATTAGTCATCTCCTTGACCAGGATGCCGATCTCTACGCGGCCATGCCAATGCTCAATTCAACTTACGGGGTATTT
>JAJDNT010000021.1 GCA_022340515.1 Deltaproteobacteria bacterium | reverse complement strand
TCTATGCTCAACGCTATGCTCTTTGCGAGATTAATTACACTCCAGCCTGCCTGAGAATCTTCTCAAATAACGCAAGTCCCTTACCTGGATCCCGATTCTGACACCTGAGCCACTCCCCTAACTTCGCCAACCCATTCTCCCTCACCCTCTCCGGGGGTCACCAAGACATTTGTCCTTGGCTACCTTACTCTTTTGTTGAAAGAGTACAAATATCTTCTTGACATACATACGATGGTCATATATATTTCGATATATGTCGAAATATCGAGATGATCAAATCAAACAATTTGCTGAGATCTTCAAGGCTTTGTCAAATCCCAACCGCCTTCGAATGTTTCTCCATCTTGTTACCTGTTGCGTGCCGGGAACCGTTGGTAGCTTTGATGCTGAAGATGGCGTGAGTGCCTGTGTGGGTGATCTTGGCCGCGACTTGGACATCGTACCTTCTACGGTATCCCATCATATAAAGGAGCTCCACCGCGCCGGTCTCATTCGAATGGAAAGACGGGGTCAGAAAATTGAATGCTGGGTAGACCCGGTCATCCTCCGTGGTTTGGCCCGTTTTTTTGATAAACCTCTAACTGGCTAATTTTTTTAAGAAAAAATTTCGATATTATTCGAATTATCGAAGCGAGGAGGCTCAAATGGCGAAAAAACATCCAGATGAAATCCGTATCTTGGTACGAGACAAGTATGCAAAAGTGGCAAACCAAGACTCCAAGGGTTGCGAGTGCACCCCTTTCCCCTCTTGCTGTGGTGAACCCACCGGTTCTCTGGATGACCTCGGAGCATCCGCCGGATATTCTCCAGAGGAATTGCGCACTGCTCCTGAGGACGCCAACATGGGATTAGGGTGCGGTAATCCTCTGGCCATTGCTTCCTTACGACCCGGAGAGATCGTTGTCGATCTCGGCAGTGGTGGTGGTTTCGACTGTTTTCTGGCGGCGAGGAAGGTCGGTGAGGCCGGCAGAGTCATCGGTGTGGACATGACCCCAGAGATGGTGGCCAAGGCCAGAGAGAATGCTGGTAAAGGTGATTACTCCAATGTCGAGTTCCGCTTGGGTGAGATCGAGCATCTGCCGGTGGAAGATGGAAGCGCAGATATCATTATTTCCAATTGTGTTATCAATTTGTCTCCGGAAAAGCTCAATGTTTTTCGGGAAGCATTTCGCATCTTGAAACCCGGAGGTCGCCTTGCCATTACCGATGTGGTGGCATCGGCGCCGTTACCTGCAGAATTTAAGACTAACCCAACCCTTTTGTCCGGCTGCATCTCGGGCGCAGCTACTATTGAGAAACTCGATTCCATGCTCCAAGAAGTGGGTTTCACAGACATTCGAATTCGTCCTCTGGAGAACAGCCGCATGTTCATCAAAGACTGGTTCCCAGATATCAACGTTGAGGACTACGTGGTCTCAGCCACCATCGGGGCAGTAAAACCTCTAGCATAAAGACTCCTTAATTTCTTTGATCGACTTTCAATTTTACCCCTTTGCGGTCAAACCACTTTTGGGTACATTTACCCATTTCTTACACGGTAAGTTTTGGGTAAAAAAACGATCACTTCCCTTGAGTACTACCTCAAAAAATCTACTTTTGGAGTTCCCTTTAAAATGATGCTTGCCGGTGTGTTTATTACCCCGAAGCAGTGGGTTATTTTGTTCCATCTCTTTTTTTGTCTCTCCTTGAGAAAAAGCTGTATTAGTAATAAGCATGATATTCTTACTTGGCTCGGTCTTTTTGAGATATATTGGGGATCGTCCCATTTCATGGACCGAGCCAAAATTGATTTTAGAGAGAGCAAAGGGAGGGAAATCAGATGGGAAATCTCGAGGAGATCTTGGTGAAAAGAAAGAAAAACAGAGACCGGTTAGAAAAGGAAGCCCCTGATCTTTTCAATGGATTCAATGAACTAATGAAGCACTACTACAAGCAAAGTGCTTTGGATTTGAAACAGAAAGAACTCATAGCCGTGGGAGCAGCCGTGGCCACACGGTGTATTCCTTGTTTGGCCAATCATGCAAATAATGCTTTTACTCATGGAGCTACAAGGGAAGAGATAATAGATGCGGCCGCTATTGGGGTGGAATTTGGTGGAGGACCATCTTTTGTTGCCGTCAGAGATAATCTTCTAGATTTTCTTGACGCCATTGTAGGTTAGGGTGGTTTTGTCGGACATTCATTAATGAGAAAAAACTCTGGGTAGAGTAATGAAAGTGAAAATGCTGAAATGGGGGATTAATCTTTGGCCGCCTTTTCTCGGTGCAGGAATAAGAGTTAAACACATTGCACCTGATTATAGAGAAGTAATCGTATCGATGAAATTGCGCTGGTTTAACCGTAATTACGTGGGCACACATTTTGGCGGTAGCCTTTCTGCCATGACTGACCCCTTCTACATGCTCATGCTAATTCACATACTGGGTAGTGAATACACTGTATGGGATAAAACCAGCACCATTGATTACATAGCTCCGGGCCGAGGAACTGTAACAGCCCGTTTTACCTTGGAGGATGACCAAATTGCAGAGATCAAGGAGAAAACAGCCAGTGGTGCTCCTTGCTACCCTGAATTTTCCGTGGACATTGTAAACGAATCTGACGAAATTATTGCTGTGGTAAAGAAAAAACTCTACGTTCGGAAAAAACAAAGTTAAAGCGTAAACTAAAAGTTTTAGCCACATGCTTATAGATCAGATACTTCCCGAATACGACGAACGGGAATATCATCAGATTGGGATTAGAGGAGATAGCAGGGAGATTTATAAAACCCTCCGATCTATTGATTTCTCCGATTCAGTTATTATTCGAACTCTATTCCGACTGCGGGGACTTCCTGCCAGATCAACCAATTTTGATAGTCTCCTCCAGGTGGGTTTCTTGCTGCTGGATGAGATTCCCCCGGAGGAGTTCGTTCTTGGTCTTATCGGGAAATTCTGGACTTACCGTGCCCAGATTGTCAAACTCGATCCTGCCCAATATGGTGCGTTCAACCAACAAGGATATGCAAAACTAGCCTGGAATTTCGCCATCCAGGAGTCAGCTCCTGGACTCATGCGTTTGTCTACTGAAACACGAATAGTGTGTACAGACGACCGCAGCAGGTCACGCTTCAAGCTCTACTGGACTCTGATCGGCAGATTCAGTGGTTTGACTCGGAAAGAGATGCTGCGACTTGTCAAGAGACGATTAGAAGGTAAGTAAAGTTTTGCTTAGTTATGTCTTTGGGATTAATTTAGTAAGATGCAAGTCAATAATACTGAAATTATGCTATACATTGTAGCGAAGAGTTATCTCAGCCCACATAGAGAAAGGTCTTACCTATGGAAATCACAGTCACCAAATCTACCACTGTTGGCCAGAAGCCCCGTCCGCAGGATGCAGAACTGGGTTTCGGCAAATACACCACCGATCATATGTTTCTCATGAACTACACCGATGGAAAGGGATGGCACGACGGAAGAATTGAACCTTATGGATTCTTAAGGCTTGATCCCGCTGCCATGGTATTTCACTATAGTCAAGAAGTGTTTGAAGGCCTCAAGGCTTACTATTTGGAGGACGGCGGGATTGGCCTCTTTCGGCCAGAGAAAAATATCGAACGGATGAACTCTTCTGCTCGAAGAATGGTTATGCCCGAACTTGATCCCGACCTATTCCTCCGGGCCTTGAAAAGACTGATAATCCTTGACCGCCAATGGGTGCCGCAATCAGAAGGAACATCACTCTACATTCGACCAACAATGATAGCTAGCGAAGCAGCTCTTGGAGTGCGGCCTGCGAAGGAGTATCTCTTTTTTATAATCCTTGGCCCCGTGGGGGCATATTATCCAGCAGGATTCAGTCCTACTAAAATTTACGTCTCCGACAAATACGTCCGTGCCGCCCAGGGGGGCGTGGGAGAAACCAAAACTTCCGGCAACTATGGGGCTACCCTATATGTTCAGCGGGAAGCCAGCCAAAAAGGTTACAATCAGGTACTGTGGCTCGATGCCATAGAACGTAAGTATGTTGAGGAGGTTGGTACCAGTAATATCTTTTTCCTTATTAACGATGAACTTGTTACCCCACCTCTTGGCGGCACTATTCTTCCAGGTATTACCAGAGACTCAGTGCTTCAGCTCGCTAGCCGCTGGGGAATGAATGCGGTGGAACGTCCAATCTCTATCGAAGAGGTTATTGAGGGCTGCAAAAGTGGCTCTTTGAAGGAAATGTTTGCCACTGGCACTGCCGCGGTAATCTCTCCTGTTGGTTTAATCTGCTACAAGGGTGAGGATTTCAACATTGCAGAGGGCCAGATAGGCGAACTGTCCAAGAAATTCTATGATGAAATCACCGGCATCCAGTATGGTCGCAGGGAAGATCCTTTCGGCTGGCGACTTCGCATAGCTTGAGCTATTCCCTGATTTCATCGCCTCCTCCCCTTGATCCTTGCCTTTTCAAGGAACTGGCTCTTCCCTCCAGCCCAGAAGCCCTACGAGCTGGAAAAACAGCCAGAGCCCACCAGAGGAGCATATCTTTTGAGGAAAAAATAAGCGCCTATAGCGTAATTGATCCCCAGGAGATTTATATTGCTTGAGATTGCTGAGGTTAAACAAGAAGAAGATCTCCTTGAAATAAAAAAACTCTTTGAGGAATATGCTGACTCTTTGGAGATAAACCTGGATTTTCAAGATTTCGAGGAGGAACTGGCTGGCCTTCCAGGTGAATATGCTCCACCGGACGGCTGCCTCCTCATTGCCCTGTGGGAAGCGCAGGTTGCCGGATGTGTCGGGCTGAGAAAGTTCAGTCCTTCCATTTGTGAGATGAAAAGACTGTATTCAAAACCTAAATTCAGGAGGCTTGGCATTGGCAGAGGGCTCTGTGAAGCTGCCATTCAAAAGGCTCGCATAATTGGCTACGAGCGCATCCGGTTGGACACCCTTCCTTCTATGCAACGGGCCAGGGCTTTGTACGTATCGCTCGGCTTCAAGGAGATTGAGCCCTATAGGTTCAACCCGGTGGAGGGAACTTCTTTCTTGGAACTGATTCTTTAATTAACTTCAATAATGACGGCAGGATATGAGGTTAGTCGAGAACATTCCTCTGGATACCGGTGTAATAGCTCATCTGATAACTGATTACGCTGACCTCCATTTGGTCTGGCCCAGCGCCCGGTGGCCCTTTGATCATCTGCAGTGGGAAAAGGTGCTAAACCCCGCCAGCGGCAATAAATCCTTCTTGGTTTATGAAGGTAGTGTGCTCATTGGTCACGCTGCCCTTTGCAGAACTGAGCAACCTGAGGTCTATTCTCTCAATTATCTTTACCTTACACCCCAGATGCGCTCCAGAGGATTGGGCGAAAAGATGGTTGGTCTTTTGGAACAATACGCCAGGGAGCAATTGTCTGCTAAGAAACTGGTTTTGGTAACCAGAACCTATAACCCCAGAGCCAGGAAGTGCTATTCTAAGTGCGGCTTTAGAGAGTATAGCCGCGAGGCAACCTTAATCAGAATGTCCAAAGTTTTGCAACCTGAACAAGGATTGGAAGAATAGGGGCGAAATACCCCGATTAACCCGCGAAAATAATAATTGAGTAGAAAAAGCATACCTCTCGAATGGGGGACGAATGTTTGAGCGCATCATAAAAGCCAAAGAAAGGTTGCAAGGCCATGCCAATGTCACCCCTATTATGACTTCTCGAACCCTCAACCAATTGGTGGGAGCGGAAGTTTTTTTGAAGTGTGAAAATTTTCAAAGGGCTGGCGCATTCAAGTTTCGTGGCGCTTTTAATACCATAGCTCAACTCAGCGAAGAACAAAGGAAGCGCGGCATTATCACCTACTCCTCCGGAAACCACGCACAGGCCGTTGCCCTGGTGGGTCGCTTGCTGAGAGTGCGGACCACGGTGGTTATGCCTGACAATGCGCCCATGGTTAAACGCGCCGCCACTGAGGCCTATGGTGCAACAATTATTGATTATGATCCCGAGAAAACCACCCGCGAAGAGATAGCCGACATTCTCAAAGCCGAGCATGGTTACACCCTTATACCTCCCTTCGATCACCTTGAGATTGTCGCCGGACAGGGAACGGCAGCATTGGAATTGTTCGAGGATCTCAAAACTCTTAATATGCTGCTAGTACCTTGTGGAGGCGGCGGCTTGTTGAGTGGTTCGGCAATTGCCGCAAAGGGCATGGAACCCACCTGTCGGGTTATTGGTATAGAACCCCAACTGGCAGATGATGCCACCAGGTCATTTCACACAAAAACACTGCATACAGTCAACAACCCACCTACCATAGCTGATGGAACCCGCACTCCTTCTCTGGGCAAACTTACCTTCCCATTAGTGTTGGAATACGTGGATGATATGAGAACCGTAAGCGAAACTGCCATCGTCGAAGCTGTTCAATTCCTATTTTATCGGATGAAAATGGTGGTGGAACCCTCGGGTGCGCTGGGGGTAGCGGCACTACTCAGTGGCGAGGTATCTGCCACAGGCAGAGTGGGTGTCATCATCAGTGGCGGGAATATTGACGGGGAGCTAATGTCCAAGATTATAAGCACCTGAAGGCACAGACCTTGTCTTGGCTGCGGTTGTGGTGATCGTTACCAAATAAGGAGGGAAAAACCCTGCCCACGGTTATCACCCATTCTGCTGTTGCAGTTGCTGCAGGAAAACTTTTTGGACCAGAAGAACCGCCCAAGCGTTTTTGGTTATTATCAATCTTCTGTTCAGTCAT
>JAJDNT010000323.1 GCA_022340515.1 Deltaproteobacteria bacterium | reverse complement strand
GCTCTCTGATTACCAGCCGAGGATGAGAGTCAAGGGGCTTGCTGAGAACTGATTGCAGCCATAGCTCGGGTTTATCTAAATCAGTTAAATCAAAACAAACGTCTAGCAAGGAAGCAACCTTGTCGAAACGCAGCCATCTTTTCCGCATCCGACCGCGGCGCAAACCAGGCCCTACCCGAAGAGCGATAATCCCCTCTACCTTTCCTCGGCTCTCCTGCTCTAAGGTGACAAAGAAGTCTCTCTTCTTGTTTTGAAAGAGTCTGCCAGGGGCAAGATAGGCCTGTTTGCATAGAAGATCCCAACTTCGGCGGAGCTCCAGTTGAGCTTGTTTAAGTTGCTGCTCCAACTCGCGTTTTTTAGACAAGGTTCGCAAAACCGTATCCATGTCGCCACATTGAGCTTCCCCAAGTTCACCACTTAGGTCCTTTTCTAGGAGTCTCAAATCCTCAACAAGTTCTTTCCTCTCTTCCAAATTCTGGTAAGTGGCAAATGAGCGAGCAAGCAGATTCCTTATTCCTTCCGGTCGATGAGAAAGGAGTAAGTTCAGAACCATGGAAAAGGTGATATGGATCTGACTATTTATGGGTTCGGGCAATGAGTGCAGGAGATCTATGATGAGGTGAGGATCCTGATAAGGTCCGGGCAGCACTACAATGAAGCCCACCTTGTCCATTCCTCGCCGGCCGGCTCTGCCGGTCATTTGGAGGAGATCAGTTGCACTAAGGGGGACAAATGTGCGGCCGTTGAAACGATCGCTTTGGGAGAGGACCACGGTGCGGGCTGGAAAATTGACCCCTGCCGCCACAGTCGAGGTAGAGAAAATCGCCTCGAGCTGTCCTTCTTTCATCAAAGTCTCCACCAAAGCCTTCCATTGGGGTAGTTGGCCTCCATGATGGGCTGCCACCCGACCGTTTCTAAGGGACGAAAGTTGCCGGTGGCCCTTCAGGTATCCGTGGGCTTGTAGCAGTTGCCGCAGCGTTTTGTCAAAGCGACGGTTTTGATCTTCGCCTTCATTGGGGTGAAGACGAGGTGATGCGGTGAGTAAAGCCTGGTTACAGTCTGCGCGCGACTTCAGGAAAAAAATAGCAGGCAACAGGTTGAGGTGACGAAGTCCGTTTATTATTTGGGAGAAATTTGCAACCCCTTGCCTGGGAGTAAGTCCAGCCCTTGGGCTATTACGGAGAAAATGGCGGACCTTGCCCGCCATTTGTCTTCGCTGAATAAGAGGTGTTACCTCACCAGTGGGAAACATAAAGAGTGGGTGGATGGGCACCGGTCGGTCATGAGCTTTCACAACTCTACATGGGGTCTGGCGCAACCATTCCAGCCACCCAGCAATCTGTGCTCCGTTGGATATGGTTGCTGAGAGAAGCAAAACCCTCACCCGAGGCGGAAGATAAATTATAACCTCTTCCCAGACTACCCCCCGTTCCTCATCTCCCAGGTAATGAGCTTCATCGAGTACTACAAGTTCAACCTCAAGGTCCTCTCCCCGGTGCATGGCATCGTAGAGTTGATTACGAAGAATTTCGGTAGTACCGACGATGACAGGTGCCTGAGGATTCTCTTTGCGATCGCCGGTAAGAATGCCGACCTTATCTTTACCGAATTTATGAGAGAATTCCGTATACTTGGAATTAGAGAGAGCTTTTAAAGGAGAGGCATACCAGCTACGTTCCCCCTTGGCCAGCAACTGTTCCATAGCCTGCAGAGCAATCCAAGTCTTACCAGAGCCTGTAGCGGCGGTAACCAACACGTCACCATGCCGCAGTTCCTCTACAGCTCTTAGTTGGAAAGGATCGGGGACAAAGGGGGCAGCTTTGGGCACACCGATCTCCGCAAGTAGCGGCTTGAGTTGGCGCGAGGCCTTTGGTCGAAAACGAGGAAGATCCTTTTGCGCTCTCGGCTGGCCCCTTTTGCCCTTGCCTTGGTATTTTTTGGGGGGATATCTTCTTCTATTCATATATAAAATAAAATGCTAATATTGATATGTTTTATATACTTATATTAATGTAAAATATTAGCTTATATTGCCGACAAAGCTTGGCACCTAAAGTACTGAGATTTGGTGAATCAGGTCCTTTGGGCCTGGGTTATTTATTCTTGCTCTCCCTGTCTCTTCTGATATAAATGTGGCGATGCTTTCCCTTGTGCTGCCTGGAGTTTATTTCTATGGCTGAAGGTAGAGATGTTCAGGAGTACCTTCGACTCGAAGGTCCATTGGGTCTTATGGCAGTTCACGGCGGAGGCATTGAGCCCGGCACCGAGGAAATTGCCAGATATGTAGCCCATCACAGTGGAGCCAGCCTTTACGTCTACGCAGGGCGACGGCCCGCGGGAAATCTTTGTTTACACCATCCCAGCCATGATATGAGAATTGAGGAAAGAAGTTTGTTTGCACAATTCCTCAACCATGTGAAAACTGCCATATCAATACACGGCCATGGTCGCAGACAAAACCGCGCCTATGTAGGAGGGTTGCATCATAACATGGTGCACCGTTTTGTGAAGCTTGCGCGGCCAGCCCTTTCTCAGTACGAGTGGATATCAGACCCGAAGATCATACCCCACGGGTTAAGGGGACAAAGCCTGAGTAACGTGGTTAACCTCCCACCTGCCAGGGGAATGCAACTTGAATTGCCTCCACAATTGAGGGAAACCAAGAGGTCTCCAGACGGCAGGGGTTTCGAACCGACTGGAGATGCTCTGCTATTGAGTCGATTATTGATCAATTTTGTTACCAGCTTAATCGATGAAGGCAGTTAACAGAGCTGAGCCTTGCGCCAGCCAGCCTCACGGAATTTTTTTGCTCGCCTAGAGCCCCACCGTTTTATTTGTTCTAGATAGAGGTGCATGTCCTGTTTTGCCAGTCCAATTATTTGTTGCCTTTCCACCAGTCTCTGGTCCAATTCATTGGGTGTCAAACCATTCCAGCTTGCATAGCCCTCGTCAAAAATGAATGCCGGGCTAAGACTGGAGGGGTTAATATTGGCACGATGCAAGTAACCACGGGCGATAACTACATCAAATTCCAGGATCCAATTGTTGTCTGCCAACATGGATTCGGAGTCGAAATTTACATTTCTCGAGCACTCGGGACAGAAAATGTTATTAATGACGCTGGGATTTAAAATGTGATTTTTGAACAAGAGATTGGCTTGACTCTGACCGCAACTACAGGATAAACGGTGGTTGTTGCACATTCGTACATCTCCTTTGCCAGTTTTGAATTTTACCAGGTTTTATTCTATGCCCGGTGCTGCGTAATTACAAGAGATGGTTTGGGAAAGACTGGAGTGATGGAGTAATGGGTTGGTGGCGCATCGAAAAGGCAGAAGCGAA
>JAJDNT010000320.1 GCA_022340515.1 Deltaproteobacteria bacterium | reverse complement strand
TCGTCCACCCGGACCCCTCGGCCTGCTTATCCGCTGATTCACTGAAATATCGTAATTCATTTCACCGACTTTTGGCCTTCATCAAGAAAAGAAAGCTCATCAATGATGAGCTTTCAATCATTAGACGGCTTAAAGACCGATGTGGGTGGAAGAAGCTTTTTACCTTTTACCAAGATTTCTTGTGACTGAGTGGAGTAAACTTTGGCGCAAATAATTCGTAATCGGACCTCCCCTCATTACTGTCAGGGGGACCCTATCATCTATAACAGCATCAAACTCGAAGCGGAAAAAGCCTACTTTATTTACCTTGGCGATATCAAAAACTACCGACTTAATGCTTTCCTAATCCCTTATCTAGAGAGAATCTATGGTCGTCCGGTGGGCTGCATCGCACTGGTGCCAGATGTCCTAGCTTACTATGGCTACCCCAATTTGGCAGTTTTAAACAAGGAGTCTTACCGGTATCACGCCGGCAAGGGTATGTTGGTCAATTGTCGACCCACTGCCGGCCATTTCGCTCAGCAGGTATCAGCCAGCCTGTTTGCCCAAGAGCTTCTCGAGGGCATCCTCCGGGAGCAAGATTTTGTCTACATACACATGTTTGAAAGCAGGCCGGAGATGACCCTGGCTGACGGTGAGAAAATAAGACTTCTTGGTCCCGATTCCACCCTAGCTCACGGGTTCAACAATAAAATCAATCAGTTCAAGATGGCTTGTGATCTGAGCATACCTGTGCCGGAAGGCTTTTCCTGTTCTTGTCTGGAAGAGGCCTTGGAAGTGGCGGAAAGATTTTTCCGCTCAGGTGAAGAGGCCTTTATTAGTGAACCCTACAGTGCAGCGGGGAGTAACAGTGCCTTCGTCTGCAATGGCGAAGAAATCCTAAAGAGTTTTTCCTTGGCAGAACAGCCCTATTTAGTTACCAGACGTATTCGACACACCCACGACCCCACGGTACTAGCCGTAGTGGCCAATGGAGATGATGTATACGTGGCTTCCGTGGCTGACCAGATAATGGAGCAGAACCGATTCCGAGGATCAATTTTCCCTACCGCCCTGGAAAAAGATGTGGTCGAGCAAATAAAAGAATACACCAGAATGGTAGGGAGATACATGGGTGCCAAGGGCTATAGGGGTATGTTTGGTTGCGATTTCTTGGTGGATGAAGATGGAAAACCTTACTTCATCGAGGTGAATGCTCGCAAACAAGGCACTACTTTGGAAACAGCCCTGACCATGCTCTGCCGGCATCCAGGCCATCCCAGTCTACTGGAGATTGAATTTTCCGCCATAACCCAAGGCAGGCTCCCTGATGGGATTACAGAAATGGATTCCACTGAGTCTGACCTCTGCTGGGGGACTTACAATGTTAAGAGTGAGCAAGATATTGAGGTAGTCCGTGATCTACCCAAATTTCAGAGTGAACCAGATATATTTAGACTGGTCTATTTAGACAAGAGTTTAGAAGCGACAGCCATTGTCGAGGATCACCTGGGTCTAGGAGTATACCAACGCACCGGTGGTTTTGCTGGCAGATGCGTATCTGTGGGGAAGACCATGTCTTCCATGTTCCCCTTGCTGGGCAAAAAAGAATTAGAGGTCAAATCTAGCATCCGACCCTGGATTCATTGAGAAATCTATTGATCCGGCATACGCTATAGTAAAGGAGATTCTGAGATGAAAAAATTGGCAACCAAAAAAGAAAGCCACCGTCACGACCCCATGGAGGTTGCCTCAGACGATCGGGCGGTAGCCCTTGCTCGGTCCGCAGAGGTCAAAAAGCTAATATCAGGCTTTCTCCAGGCACGTGAGGGAATACCTACCGGATTCAAGCTGGCAAGGGAATATGAGAAAGCCAAAAAGCGAATTTTAAAGGTTCTGGGTGGTACAGAGAGAGATTGGCACAATTACAAATGGCACCTTAAGAACAAAATAGAAACGGTGCAGGCCCTCAGCAAAATAATCAGCCTCAGTCAAAAGGAAAAGGAGGAAATTACTAAAACAGAAGAGCTCTACCGCTGGTCCATCTCACCATACTATGCAAGCTTGATGGATCCGGAGGACAGGTCATGTCCTGTTAGATTGCAGGCTGTACCAAACATCAGGGAGCGTTTAGACACTTCGGAGATAAAGGATCCTATGATAATTAAGTACAACTCCCCTGCGCCCCTTATCTCCAGGCTCTATCCGGACCGATTGATAATCAATGTCACCAATATGTGTTCCATGTTCTGCCGCCACTGCCTGCGGCGCAAGGACATTGGCCACAAAGACTTAATTTACTCCCGCAGTCAGCTCCAGCAAGCACTCGATTACATCAGGGAAAATGAGGAAATTCGGGATGTGCTCCTCACTGGTGGGGATGCTTTGTCCTTGAGTGACGATCAACTGGACTGGATACTTACGGAACTCGACAAGATCCCCCACGTAGAGATCAAAAGGCTCGGGTCAAGGATGCCCTGCGTCTTACCCCAAAGAATCACCCCAAGACTCTGCAAGATGCTCGAAAAACACGATCCTGTCTACCTCAACACCCAATACAACCATCCCAAGGAGATTACGGCTGAGGCCCAAAAGGCTGTGGACCTACTGACCAAGGCCGGGGTAGTGGTCCGCGATCAAACAGTACTTCTAAAAACCATCAACAATGACCCCCACGTGATGAAGGTGCTGATGCACGAGATGCTCAAGATCAAGGTTGCGCCCTATTATATCTTTAACTGTAAGAAGGTTGAGGGCATTGGCCATTTTCGCGCTTCCATCCAGGAAGGTCTGAACATCATGGAGCACCTCCGGGGCTACACCTCGGGCATGGCTGTTCCCACTTACATCATCACCGCACCGGAAGGTAGGGGTAAAACTCCCATTGCGCCGCAATATCTCCTGAATACCAACTTCGACGGCGACGTCCTCATACGCACCTGGGGAGGTCACGTCTTGTGCTACGAAGATGAAAAAACAAAATAGTCTGAAAGCCCAGGAAGTAAAAAGAGCGGTTGAGTCTTTCCAGGGTGATATCCTGACTCTTCTGGACAAGATAGTTGGCATAAACAGCTACTCGCACAATACCACGGGCGTAGCCCAGGTGGCTCAAGAGGTGAGCAAATCTTTGCCCTCTCCTCTCGCCCTGGAAAACGCCACTAGTTACGACGACGAGGTAGTCTGGATTTGTCGTCATAGTTCCTCCAATGAACCTCCCATTCTTTTAGTTGGACATCTGGATACCGTTTTCCCGCCCGGCTCCTTTGACAGCGGTGTGGTTGCTCGAGGTCCTCACTTACTCGGTCCAGGAGTTGCCGACATGAAGGGGGGAGTAGTGGTAATTCTGGGAGCCCTTTGGGTCCTGGACCGCCTAGGATTTTTGCCTGGGATATCTTTGATCCTAGCCCTAAACGGAGACGAAGAAATCGGTTCACCACGCTCATCACCAAAGCTGGTGGAATTAGCCCGGACCTCCCGCCTTGGCCTGGTGTTTGAATTCGGTGGCCCGGAAGGTTCGGTGGTCACTTCCCGTCGGGGCTTGCATCGGTACCGCCTGGAAATACATGGTGAGGCTGGTCACTCGGGCACTCATCAAGGTGCAAAAACGAGTGCGGTGGTGGAGTTGGCCCATCAGATCCTAAAACTTGAAGCTCTCAATGATCCAAAAGCCGGGATCAGTCTTAATGTAGGACAAGTTAAGGGGGGCACCGCGGTAAACATCATTCCGGCTGAAGCTGAAGCTGAACTAGAGGTCCGTTTTTTTGAGGAAAATAAGGGTGATGAGGTGGAGGAAAAAATCCGCACCCTGATAAGATCCACACCTCAGTCGAAGCTGAAGATTAACCTTACCAAGAGACACGGACGTCCCCCCATGACATGTACACCGTCAATTTCAAGCCTTTACCGGGCAGCGGCCCGAACTGCTAAAAAAATTGATCTTCAATTACTCGAAGAAGCTCGAGGAGGAGCCTCTGATGCTAATTTTCTAGGCGCAACCAATCTTCCCACCCTAGACGGTCTTGGTCCAGTGGGCGAAATGGATCACTCCAAAAATGAAAGAATTCTCAAAAATTCTCTTTTCCAGCGAGTTGAATTGCTGGTGCATCTTCTCTGGGATCTTCGTAGTTGGACAGCTTAAGCCCGGATGTTTCCTGAATCACCTGCTGCGACCACGGATATGGCCGTCCTTCCGGGTGTCCTCGGGTGTCGCCCCCTGCGACGTACCGTTTAGGTACGCCTCGGAACCAACACCCTGCGGTTACCCAGTGGCACGCCCATCTTCATGGTCTCGCGACGGCAATTCATGAAACATCCGGGCTAGCTAATGCGGATTGCGGAACGGTAGTGAAATATGCTTATAAATTTTTCTAAACTCCTCGCTCTGCGCTCGGTGATCCCCTTTCTAATTCTCTCTGCAATCGATAACTTTCCTGTAATCTGCTGTGTTCAATAGCATCCCTGAGAATCAACAGAAATTGCCGCAACTGTAAAGGCTTGCGCAGGTAACTGTAGGCCCCTTCATATTTTGCTTCTAAAAGAGTTTCTGAGGAAGGAGTATCGGTTACCATGATAACCTTTGCTCGCGGCTGGACCTTTTTAACAAATTTAAGAACTTCCATGCCGTCAGCACCTGCCAGCCTCAGATCAGTGATAACCAAGTCAAACGACTGTCTCGCGACTAAATTCAACGCCTGAGAGCCATCGCCACAGGTGTGGACCCTGTAGCCAGAGACCTGGAGCAATTTGGCCATCATCAAGCGTAAGAGCTTGTCTTTCTCCGCAATGAGAACCTCTGGTGCACTATATTTCTGCGCACCAAGATTGGAAAATAAATAGTCTCTGTTTACCATAGTCCCACCCCTGTCCACATGGTGATTCAGCAACTGTTATGCCATGGAGGGGAAAGAAAGGAGGCAAGCATCACAGAAAGAAGAAAATACTTAAATTACGGTAGGATACCAATTGATTTTTGTAAGAGACAAGCTAGCTATCACAACCATAAATGGGTTTTTCCGTATCTAGCAATGTACAGGGGTACACAGATGAGGGTCCCAATAAAAAAGCCACCTTAAAGGTGGCTTGCTCTTTACATGGTGCCGAAGGCCGGACTCGAACCGGCACGGGTCTCCCCACCACCCCCTCAAGATGGCGTGTCTACCAGATTCCACCACTTCGGCACTGTTAGTCCGCATCTTTCATGAATCACCTGCTGCGACCACTGATATGGCCGTCCTCCCGGGCGTCCTCGGGTGTCGGCCCCTGCGACGTACCGTTTAGGTACGCCTCGGACCCAACACCCTGCGGTTACCCGGTGGCACGCCCATCTTCGAGGTCTCGCGACAGCAATTCATGAAAGATCCGGACTAGTTTTTTTTCGCATCTCCCGCAGGGGGAGCTGGAACCTCTTCCTTTGCTGCTGGTGATTCGGCTGGCGGGACACTCTTTGTCTTTTCCTCAGCCCCGGTCTGTTTCTCTGTTTCTACAGCCGGAGCCCCACTGGGAGTCTCTATCTCCGTTGCCGCAGGAGCTGTGGCCGCAGGTTTGACCCCACTCATGATAGACTCGCTCGTGGCCCTGCTGGAGCGGCCAGCCAAGATCAGTGAAGTGATTAAGAAGACTATAGCAACCCCAGCAGTTAGCTTACTGAAAAAAGTACTGCCGCCAGTTGAGCCGAAGAGGGTCTGCGATGAACTACCGAATACCGCCCCGATCTCAGAGCCTTTACCTGTCTGAAGTAGGACTATCATGATTAGGGCGACGCAAATAACCAGGTGTATAACCACAAGTACTGTTTGCATGGAACTAAGACTTTCCTCCATCTATAAATTTAGAGGCCGAACTATAGCCCATTTATCCCTTGAAATCAACAATCCTGGTAAATGAGGCAGCCTTTAGGCTTGCCCCCCCTACCAGGGCACCGTCGATATCCGACTGAGCCATCAATTCGTCCACATTATCCGGTTTGACGCTGCCACCATACAATATACGCATATGGTTTGCAACCGCATTGTTAAAGCGTTTGGCCAAGTTATCTCGTATGAAAGCGTGGGCCTCTTGAGCCTGCTCTGGACTGGCCGTGTGTCCTGTACCAATGGCCCAAACCGGCTCGTAAGCCAAAACCAACTTTTCGGCCTGTTCTTCGTCCAGACTCTCGAGTCCCCCCCTGAGCTGTTCTGCCAGAACAGCAAGTGTTTTACCAGCCTGCCGTTCCTCCAAAGTCTCACCGATGCAGAAGATAGAACCAAGATCAACCCCTAACAAAGCCACAATCTTGCGATTTACACCCTCATTGGTCTCTCCGAAATACTGGCGTCGCTCCGAATGGCCAACAATGACATAATCACAGCCGAGATGGCGGAGCATTGGAGGTGAGATCTCACCTGTGTAGGCCCCCTGGCTCTCCCAGTGGCAGTTCTGGGCTGCAAGTTTGATGGGACTACCAGCCAAAGCAGAAGCTACCCCCGCCAGAGCTGTGAAAGGGGGCGCCACTACCACCTCACGGTCAGCAAAGCGGGTGATCCCCTTTTTGAGCTCTTCCACCAATGCCACAGCTTCATCTAAGGTGAAATGCATTTTCCAGTTCGCTGCCATCAAGGGGGTACGTCCACTCATCTTTTAAACCTCCTGAATTCTTGAGGTGGATTCGCTCCGCTTAATCTAACACACGCAATTTGCACAAATTACCTACCACAAAGAGCACAAAGTTCACAAAGATGTATCAAAACAGAGATAATTTCTTTGTGCACTTCGTGATCTTCGTGGTTTATATCTCAGCCACCGCCGACGGACGCCGGACTATAAGCGTTCCCCTATGTAAACGGCCAGGTCAGCCAGGCGACTGGCGTAACCGAACTCGTTGTCGTACCAGCTCAGGACTTTGACCATACGTCCGTCTATCACACTGGTAAGGGCTGCATCAACTATTGAGGAGTAGAAACTAGTGTTGAAATCTGCAGAAACCAACGGCTCCGTGCTGTAAGCCAAAATGCCCTGAAGTCTGCCGTTGGCCGCATCTTCTAAGGCCTTGTTTACCTCTTCCTTGGACACATCACGACTTGTCCGTCCCACAAAGTCAATCACGGAGACATTGGGTGTCGGAACGCGAATTGCCATGCCGTCCAGTTTGCCTTTCAATGCTGGAATCACCAGGGTTACTGCCACCGCGGCGCCAGTGGTTGTGGGTACCATTGAAAGGGCAGCAGCCCTTCCCCGACGTCTGTCTTTGTGCAGTCCGTCCAACAGGTTCTGACCCATGGTATAGGAGTGGATGGTTGTCATCAATCCATGTTCGATGCCGAAGGAGTCGTTCAGAACCCGAACCACTGGTGCCAGACAATTAGTGGTGCATGAGGCATTGGAAACAATATGGTGCTTGGCTCCATCATAAGTTTCCTCGTTTACCCCAATTACAAAGGTAGCATCCACGTTTTTTCCCGGGGCGCTGATGATCACTTTGCGAGCCCCGGCTTTTAAGTGCTTGCTGGCGGAGTCCCTGTCCCTAAATAGCCCGGTACACTCCAAGACTACGTCGGCGCCGAAGTCCTTCCACTTCAACTCTTCTACGTTCCTGATCTGGGTGCAATGTATCTCCTTGCCCCCTATGACCAGATTCCCGCCTTTGACCTCCACGGGAGAGTTGAACCGCCCGTGAACGGAATCATAGCGTAGAAGGTGAGCCAACTCCTCTGGGTCGCTCAGATCATTTATGCCAACTACCTCGATGCTCGCTTTACGCTGGAAAATGCTTCTCATCACCATTCGACCGATACGACCAAAACCGTTGATTCCAACTTTAACAGCCATATTCATATCCTCCGTTCTATTTTCCTACATCTTGATCTAGAATCTCGCTTGCCAGGGAGATACTTCGTCGACCATAGTCTTTTATTATTCTGGCCAATTCATCCACTTTATGCCCCTCTCGCGACTGTGCTAACTTGAGAAGCATAGGCAGATTCACCCCAGTTACCACTTCGATCCCCTCCTTATTCAGAAAACTCAGACTCAAATTGGAAGGGGTACCTCCGAACATGTCAGTAAGGACTATGACACCATCGCCGTCGTCGACTCTATCCATTGCCTCGTCAATCTGTTGCCGCAGATTGTCCACTGGTAGATTTGGATCTAGGGATAGTCCAACACAGCTTTCTATTTTCCCCACAATCAATTCAGCGGTGGCTATGAACTCCTCTGCCAACCTCTGATGCGTAATCACCAACATTCCCACCATCAGTATCCACCTCTCTTAAAAACCATTAAGGCACGCCTTTCCATCTGGAATAATGGAATAGGGGAATTATGGGTATGAAGTAGCGGAACAAATAAACAAATAAAGATTTTTCTTCCCAATATTCCAGAATTCCAACATTCCGTCATTCCAGTGCCCCTAATCCACCTCCACATCCCGGTGACCTACGGTTACCGGATATCCAAGTCCTGCCAACTGGATTTTTAGTTGCTCGCTGACAACCACAGATCGATGCTTCCCTCCTGTACACCCCACCGCTATAGTTAGATAGTTTTTACCCTCCTCCTTATAACGAGGCAAGAGATAGTTGACCAATTCAGTAAACTTATCCAGAAATACTTGTGTATGCCCCTGCTGCATGACAAATCGAATTACCGGATCTTGGGTGCCATTCAAGTCTCTAAGTTCCTTGATAAAAAATGGATTAGGCAGGAATCTGACGTCCATGACAATGTCTGCTTCCGCCGGCACCCCGTATTTGAATCCAAAAGATAGCATATTTACGTGAAGGCTATCTTCTTCTGGGTAGACGGTGTAGAGTCTTGAGATCATCCGCTTGAGTTCATGCACATTGAGGTTGGATGTATCGATTACCCGGGAAGCCATTCCCTTGAGATCTTTCAAGCGCTCGCGTTCAGCCCTTATTCTATCCAGCACAGTCCCAGCTCCCACTAGGGGATGTTTGCGGCGTGTTTGACTAAAGCGGCGCTGGATGGCCTCATCGGCTGCCTCTAGGAAGAGAATTTCCAGATTGGTGCCCCGTTGCCGTAGCTCGCTAAAGACTCTTGGGTAACTTTCAAGAAAGCTCCGCTCACGAATATCCATGCCCAGGGCGATGTGATAGAGGTCCTCGGAGGATTTCTCTCGCAACTTGAGGAATTCCGGCAATAATACCACCGGCAGATTGTCAACGCAGAAATAGTCAAGATCTTCAAATGCCTTGATGGCTGTACTCTTCCCTGACCCAGAAAGCCCGGTGACCACAAGAACTCTTAATTTTCTTTTTGCTTTGTCCTTGCCTTTTTCGATCACACGGTCACCTCTGCAAGAGCTGTCGGCCCAAATTCATGGTCCTTGGAGTGATGGAGTGACGGTAATTTCGGATCTCGGATTTCGTATTGAAAAAATAAACTGCAAATCAAAGTCTTTAATTTGAAGTCCACAATCCCCATTCCGCATTCCCAAATCTACAATCTAGTCGCTCCAATACTCCAGTTTAATCGCGCTCTTTGTCCACTTTGCGGTGAAAAAATACCCGTAGGTGCTGGCTAACCGTATATTATGCGATTATTAGATGCTCAAAGTGGCGAGGTAAGGCCTGCAGGGGCAGTTTAAATAGGCCGAAGTGCGCTATGGTTAGAACTCTTTATCCTCTTCCTCAATTACACGGAAAAGTTCTTCTGTGGTTTCGGCCTCCAAAAGCCTCTGGCGGAAGTGAGCACTTTTGAGCAAACGGGATATCTTTGCTAAGGCGCGCAGATGAATACCGGCAGAGTTTTCCGGAGCTATTAGTAAGAAAAACAGGTGGGTTGGCCTGCCGTCCATGGAATCAAATTCTATCCCCTGGGTGCTACGGCCAAAGGACAGGATCAATTCGTCGAGATCCTGAATCTTGCCGTGCGGTATAGCTATGCCGTCGCCGATCCCGGTACTGCCCAGCCGTTCGCGCTCAAGTAATACTTCCACCAGAGCCTCTTTATTCAAATTGGCTTTGCACTTTGACAACGCTTCCGTGAGCTCCTCCAAGACCTCTTTTTTGGTCCTAGAGCGAAGTTCTGGGATAATGCAATCCTTGTTAAGGATGTCCAGTATTTTCATCAATGCTTTTAGTAAACCTCTTTTCTACAGCGCTGAGACACTGCTCTCTCAGCCCCACTGACCAACTCCATTAGCTCTCTGGCTCTATAAGGCCGAAGTTACCATCTTTACGTCTATAAATGACATTGATGTTCCGGGTCTTGGCATTAGTGAACACCAAAAATTCACTGTTGGCAAGATCCATCTGCATTACAGCCTCATCTACATCCATAGGCTTGGCATGAATCTGTTTTGTCTTGATTATTTGAGGTTTTTGGGCCTCTTCAAAGCTTTCCCCGGCCAGAATATTCATCTTCATCACCAGGGGCTTTGAGCCGCCGTCGCTCTTCCGCTTTTTCAGTTTCTCCCTGTACCTCTTGATCTGCGCTTCAACCTTATCTACCACCATATCGATGGCCGAATACATATCGCCAGTCTCTTCCTGCCCGTTGATGCGAAAACCGTTAGCATTGATGCTTACTTCAGCGATATGCCTAAATTTTTCTACTGAAAGCACCACATGGGCCTCAATGGGATCCTCCACGTATTTCTTGAGGCGATAGAGTTTTTCTTGAGCGTAATTACGCAGCGTATCTGATGCGTCAATCTTTCTGAAGGTAACCGAAACCTGCATCTGCAACCTCCTATGCGGACTGCATTGTATGTATTTGAGGAGCAAAAAAGTACCAGAATTCTGCTATCGAAATGAAAGAGATCTAGGAATTAAGGAATTCTGGAATTTAGGAATTGGAACGCTCTGGGCAAGGAAACCTATGGAGTCGCCTGCAATTACTTAATTCCCTAATCCCCCAATTCCTCAATTTGTTAGCCGTTACTTTTTCTTTCTTTTCTTAGTTCCCCACACTGGTTGCTTACGCAGATTGGAGGGTAATATGCCCAGCAGTTCACGATATTTGGCTACGGTTCTGCGGGCAATGTCGATGTTCTCCTCCCGCAGCTTCTCAACAATGGCCTTATCACTGTAAGGTTTTTGCGGGTCTTCGCTGGCTACAAGCTGGCGGATTCTCTCCTTCACACTTTCGGAGGCCACGGCACCACCGGTGAAACTGCTTATCGATGAGTTGAAGAAATACTTCAGCTCAAAGACGCCCCTCGGCGTATGCATGTATTTATTAGTGGTCACGCGACTAATGGTGGACTCGTGCATGCTTAGATCTTCGGCAACGTCTCGCAAGACCAAAGGCTTTAGGTGGGCAATTCCCTTATCGAAAAAATCGCGTTGAAATTTTATTATGCTCTCAGCCACTCGGTATATGGTGCGTTGTCTCTGATGGATGCTCTTGATTAGCCAAGCCGCAGAACGTAATTTGCCCTGGATATATTCCCTCGCCTGCTCTGTAACATCACCATCCTTACTCAGGGCCTCTCGGTAAAAAGGACTTATCCGTAGTTTCGGCATACCGTCTTCGTTAAGGAGGATGACAAATTCATTGTCCACTTTATGGACATATATATCGGGACTGATGTATTGGATTTCCTCCTCGTCGTATTGCTTGCCGGGTTTGGGGTCTAGCCCTGTTATGATATCAATGGCCTCTTTGATCTCTTCGGGCTTTCTACCCGTGGCTTTTACAATGCTGTGGTAGTTCCTATTTTCCAAGTCATGCAAATGATTTGTGATGATGTTGATAACCAAGTCATCTTCGAGCTCAAGGCTCTTCCCTTGAATGAGTAGGCACTCTTGAAGGTCTCTTGCAGCAACCCCCGGCGGATCGAACCCCTGAATCAGCTGGAGCACCTCCTCCACACAAGACTCGTCACACCCGCCCATCTCAGCGATCTCAGCCAAGGTAGCCTGCAAATATCCATCTTGGTCTAGGTTACCAATAATCAAGGTGCCCACTTCTTTTTGGGTATCATTTGCCTTTGAAAGGTGTAGTTGCCAGAAAAGATGGGCATCCAAGGAAGGCTTTTTGACCAAGCGGCTTTCTATCGCCGGAAGTTCCCTGGTTTCTTCGCGCTCCACTCGCACCCGGGGGCCAGAGGTGTATTCTCCTAAGTATTCTTCCCAATCGAAATCTTCTTTGGGCTTCTCATCAATGGTGACCTCAGAGACATTCGCTTCACGATTGGCAGTTTGAGCCTCCTCTGGCCGATCTTCAGATTCGGGTCCAGCTTCCTGGCCCTCCTCCAAGAGTGGATTGCTTTGCAGTTCTTCGCTTATGGTTTCAAGCAACTCCAGACGGGAAAGCTGCAACAGCTTGATCGCCTGCTGCAACTGGGGGGTCATGATCAACTGTTGTGCGAGCTTTAAGTGCTGTCTAAGTTCTATTGCCATAGTTACCGCTTAAGGTTAGAGAGTGAACTCTTCTCCTAAATAGATGCGACGGGCGCGCTGGCTCGAGGCAATCTGGTCAGGGTCTCCTTCTTCCAAAATAGCACCCTCGTTTACTATATATGCACGGTCGCAGACCTTGAGGGTTTCCCGCACGTTATGGTCGGATATCAAAATCCCAATGCCTTTTTCCTTTAACTGGGCGACAATTGACTGAATGTCCATCACCGCCAATGGATCAATACCAGCAAAGGGCTCATCCAGCAAGAGAAAGCTGGGAGAGGTCACCAGGGCTCGGGTAATCTCCACCCGTCTCCGCTCACCCCCTGATAGGGAATATCCCTTGCTGCGAGCAAGGTGTCCAACATTCAGTTCATCTAAAAGTTCTGATAGCCTCTGTCGTCTTTCCTCGCGGCTCAACCTCATGGTTTCAAGTATGGCCATAATGTTTTGTTCCACGGTCAATTTGCGAAAAATAGATGCCTCCTGAGGGAGATAAGTGATTCCCTCGCGAGCCCGGAGATACATGGGCTGAGAGGTAACATCCTTGCCATCTAAATATATCTTACCACCATCGGGGCGAATTAACCCCACAATCATGTAGAAGGTGGTAGTTTTCCCCGCTCCATTGGGACCCAGTAACCCGATAATTTCACCACGGTTAACGGCCAAGCTGATCTTGTCCACCACGCGCCGTTTGCGGTAAATCTTTACCAGGTCGCTAGCAACCAGTTTACCCACCTGTGGCTCGTTCTTTTCCTGCTCTTCACTTGCCCTTATCGCTGGCTCCGTCAACAAAACCTCCGCTACCAGAACTGTAAATGGTCGCTTCCACAGGCCGGGATGGACCCCCCTCTACCACACTTTTCTCGGTGTCTAGAAAAAGGGTAATTTTCTCTCCTTGAATAAAATCCTTGCCTTGTTCAACCCGGGGATTACCGGTGAGGATGACTTTGTTTTCCTCGTTAAAATAAACAACGTGTTCTCCGGTGGCTACAATTTTTTTCTGAGTAATGTGAACACCACCGTCAACCTCAATCCTCTCTACTTTTCCAGCCAGCCCCTCATCATTTGGCTGAGAATTTTCCTTCTCCAAATAAAAGATGGTCATCCGGTCTCCCCGGATCGTAAGTTCTCCTTGCTTCGCTACCACATTACCGATGAAGATCACCTTCTGTTGCTCCTGATATGCTTCAAGCCTATCACTCACTATATGGACAGGAGCATCTTTTGGAGCCTCAGTCTGGCCGTGGCCAAGGCCGCTGAACAGAAGCCACACACTAGCCAAAAGAAGTATTGAGTAAGTGTACCTTTTGCATTTCTTGAAGACCAGATTATTCAAACAATAAATCCTCTGCCGGGCAGCTAGGATACTTTCTGTTTTTGTCCGGTAAAAGGGCTAATCCCCTCAAGTTGGGTTCCCAGGTGACGCAAAACAGTCACAGACTTTTTTTCTATCTCGAGCCGCATGCCTTGGCCCTTGGTTGTGAGCCCCTGCCCTTTGAGGACGAACTCTGCATTCGTATGGATCAACTCTTTGTCTCGATCATAGAGCAACCGATCTGTCGTTAGTTTGTAGCCCTTGCCGAAATTCACACCAACATTGCCACTTATCTCCATATTATTGGTGTCGGTGTGTAATAGTCCCCTCTCCCCTAGCAGTTCAACCTGGCCACCATTTTTAAGGAAAAATATCGCCCTGACCCGGTCGAGTACAGTTTCTTTTTTGTCTTCAAAGTAAGTCGCTGTATCTGCCCACACAGTCCAGCGAGCATTTCCTTTCTTGACGTCGCGGTATTCAAAATTGTTCAGAGTTAGATTGCCATCCTTGCTGGTCACCTCAGCTGAAATGGCCGGTAGGCTTTCTACTGCCGAGCGCACCTTTAACCCTACGAAAATCCCTATGACCGCAAAAGCCATAGCCAGAAAAAGGAGCCAGCGAATGACGCGAATACGTTGCCAAAACTGGTGAACCATCTACTTCCAGCTCCAATTAACCAGACTCTTTTACCTCTTTTATGCAACTTCTGGGCCCATTGCCTGCCATGGGCAGAACTCATTATCACATATACCATAGCCCTTGACACAGTGTAAAGCCCGTTGTCACCGTAGGAAAAATAATAATATTAATAATTACAGTATATTATATTTTTATCAACCCCTTAGGAATTATGCATTTTCAGGATTGAAGTAGACCGCGGTAATCTCCTCCCATTTCCCCTGAACCTGGAGCAAAAACTCGCAGACCTCTCGAACTGCCCCCCCGCCACCTTTACTCTCTGTGCTAGCGTGACAATAGGGAAAAATATGAGAAGTGCCATCGGCAACTGCCACAGCCAATCCCACCCGTCTGAACAAGGGAAGGTCTACCAGATCATCACCCACATAGGCTACACTCTGGTCATCAAGCTCCCGCAGCTGTAAAATATCTTCATAGTCAGTCAGCTTGTTTCTGCTTCCTTGCACCACAAGCTTAATTCCCAGATCACGAGCACGGTCGTCAACCACTTGCGACCTCCTACCTGTGAGCAAAGCCACCTCTATCCCAGCCCGCTGGAGCAAACGAATACCATGCCCGTCGTGAACGTGGAAAACCTTGCTTTCTTGACCATTGGCATGCCAAATCAGGCCGCCGTCGGTGAGCACTCCGTCAACATCCAAAATTAACAGTTTGATCCGAGCTGCCCGTTCTCTAACCTCTTTCTCGCTCCTCAAAAACTCCACGTCCAAATCTCCTGATCAAGTAGTAGGGACAGCTGTAAAATCAACCACAAAGAGCACGAAGTTCACAAAGGAAATAATGCAAACTTAAGATATTCACATGTATTAATCCTTCTTTGTGTTCTTTGTGTTCTTTGTGTCCTTCGTGGTTGTCCTGGAATCTTTCGCCCCGGCCTGAGCACTAACCGCATGATGAATTGCCAGCAAGACCCGCACCACATTGTCCATATCAGCCAAGGGCAAGGAGTTGGGACCGTCACACCGTGCTTGCTCCGGGTCTTTGTGGACTTCCAAAAAGACTCCATCTACCCCCACTGCCACTGCAGCTCTTGCCAAAGTTTCTACAAAGTGCCGATCTCCTCCAGAACTCTCACCAGCCCCTCCAGGTAACTGGACGCTGTGAGTGGCGTCAAATACAACCAGTCCATGCTCCCGCATGAGCTGGAGGGAGCGCATGTCTACAACCAAATTATTATAACCAAAGGTTGTACCTCGCTCGGTGAGGAGCACCTGGTGGTTGCCCTGGGCGTGAAGTTTAGCCACTACGTTGGTCATGTCCCAGGGAGCCATAAACTGCCCTTTCTTCACATTCACCGGCTTGCCTGTTGCTGCTGCAGTCATGATCAGGTCTGTTTGACGACACAAGAACGCTGGTATTTGAATAATGTCAAGAACCTTTGCCGCTTGTTCCACCTCTGCAACTGAGTGTACATCAGAAAGGACGGGCAAATTGAATTCCCGCCGAACTCTAGCAAGAATCTCTAGCCCCTCTTCTGGACCGGGACCTCTGAATGATTTGTGAGAGGTGCGGTTTGCTTTGTCATAAGAACTCTTGAATATTAGCGGAATCTCCCATTTGTCGGCCAACTTCTTGAGATCCGCGGCTATGGCCAGAGTAGCCTCAGCACTTTCTATGACGCATGGTCCGACTATAAAAAAAAGGCGGCCATCGCCAATGATGAATGGGTCCAAGACAATGGCTGGCATCATTAACCTTTCTTATCCGCTCGTAGCTTGGAGGGCTAGGGGCGGATCAGGCTGCGTAGGATTTGCCTCGCTGAACAGCGTTTTCTAAAGAGTGCTTGATAAAATCACGGAAAAGAGGGTGGGGATCCATTGGTCGGGATTTAAATTCAGGGTGGAACTGACAGCCGAGAAACCAAGGGTGATCAGACAACTCTATTATTTCAACAAGTTGCTTGTCAGGAGACAGTCCGGTAAATCTCAGTCCCTTACTACCGAGAATTTCCCGATAGTCGTTGTTGAACTCATAGCGATGTCGATGGCGCTCGTAGATTTCACGCTGGCCATAGGCAGCGAATGCATTGGAGTTGTCTGCCAGTATGCAGGGATACTCCCCCAGCCTCATGGTGCCACCAAGGTTGGAACTCTCATCACGCCGCTGCACTGTCTTGGTCTGGTAATCGTACCACTCCCGCATAAGGTAGATAACCGGCCCTTTGGTCTTCGGATCGAATTCCATACTGTGCGCATCATGGAGGCCAGCCACATTCCGGGCGAATTCCACCACTGCCATCTGCATCCCTAAGCAGATACCGAAAAAGGGCACCCGGTTCTCCCTGGCATGTTTGATTGCCTTGATTTTGCCTGTGAATCCACGAGCACCGAAACCACCCGGCACCAGGATTCCATCTGCCTCTGCTAGTAGGGCCTCGCCCCCCTCCTTCTCAACCTCCTCAGAATCTAAGTAAGAAAGAGTTACCCGGCAGTCGTTAGCAACACCGCCATGAACCAAGGCTTCGTTCAGACTCTTGTAGGATTCCCGCAAATCTATATATTTGCCCACTATGCCAATGTTAACTTCATAAGTGGGATTTTTAAGCTTATGAACCAGTTCTTGCCACTGTTCCAAGCGAGGCGCCCTGGTCCAGATATTGAGGAACTGTACAATTTTGTCATCTAAACCTTGCTCATGAAACTTCAGGGGCACTTCGTAGATACTTTCCACATCCTGGGCCGTGATTACCGCCTCAGGTTCGACATTGCAGAAGTGTGCTATTTTTGCCTTAATCTCTTGACTCAGAGCAACCTCGGTACGGCACAATAGGATGTTCGGCTGAATGCCGATACTGCTTAGTTCTTTTACACTGTGTTGGGTGGGCTTGGTTTTTACCTCACCGGCTGCCTTAATGTAAGGGACCAAAGTTAGGTGTATATAAACAACGTTTTCCTTGCCCACATCCGACTTGAACTGGCGGATCGCCTCGAGAAAGGGCAGCCCCTCAATATCTCCCACTGTGCCGCCTATTTCGACGATGGCCACGTCCACATCATCAGTGACCTGAAAAATACACTTTTTTATTTCATCGGTAATGTGCGGGACCACTTGGACAGTCCCGCCCAGATAATCTCCTCTCCGCTCTTTGGTAATCACCGAGTAATAAATGCTACCGGAGGTAAAATTGTTTTTTCTCCCCATTTTTGCCGAGGTGTACCGTTCGTAGTGGCCCAGATCCAAATCGGTCTCTGCTCCATCGTCGGTGACATAAACTTCCCCATGTTGAAAGGGATTCATTGTACCAGGATCTACATTTATATAAGGATCCAATTTCTGCAGGGTCACCCTCAGACCACGACTTTCCAAAAGGGCGCCTATGGCGGCGGATGCCAAACCCTTGCCAAGAGAAGAAAGCACCCCGCCCGTAACAAATATAAACTTGCATTTGCTCAAGGGGTCATCTCCTAACTAGCTTCCATCCATGAATGGCCTTGCTCCACAATTTCTGCTTCAATCTCTGGAATTTCTGGTTCATTGTAATTCGGTAAACTTGCGGGCAATCCCTTGATTTGAGGGAGACGCTTCATTGGAAGCCTCAGCTAGCATTGAGCCGGAGTTTCCGGGTAGTTACTTTCTAGCCAGGAAAGCCGAAAATATGTAAATCCCCCGCAACTCTGGGGCAGAATTAGGTCAAGTATAGCAAGCAAAGGTCAAATGTCAAGGAAAGGGGAGATGGTTGCCTAGAGCGAGCATGCACCTTTTTTCTCTTGCAATTTCTCCTGACTCATCCTATAGTGATTTCACTTTAGTTTCGTGGATCTAACAGATCATATATTGGGTCGCGGCTGAATCTGATGGCTGACTGAGGCCCTAGTCTTTCCTGCCGAATTCCCAAGTTAATTTCCTCATTTCAATACCTCCCGTTTCCGCGGATCGAGGCCTTTGAGTTGGGATTTTGCAGTGAACTGTTTGACATCCTTAATGGGTAAGAAGGGCCCTAACAAAGAGGTTGATTTTTCATGTTGGTAGCCCGACGGATGTCCGTAAATCCTGTCGCTATCTCACCTAATGCCTCGATTCAAGAGGCCATGGAGTTAATGAAAAAGCACTCCATCCGTCACCTCCCAGTGGTTGACAGTGAAAAACGGTTGGTTGGATGGGTTACTGACACCGACCTTCGTGGAGCGTTCATAGCTTCAATGATCGAAGATTTGACCGTTGGCGACATCATGATCGCCGATCCTGTTACAGTCAAATCCAGCGACGTTCTCGAGCAGGCGGCCCATCTCATTACCGAACACAAGATTGGCGGTATGCCTGTTTTAGAAGAAGGCAAACTGGTGGGGGTCATTACAGTCGTCGACATCCTCGAAGCCTTTATAGACATCATGGGCGTCCTAGGATCCAGCTCGCGCCTCGATGTTCAACTTAAAGACTCTCGCGATGCCTTCCAAGAAGTCTCCCGGATTATTCGGGAGCACAATGGTGAAATCATTAGTGTAGGCATCTTACGTCAAGATTATCCTGAAAGAATTTATTCTTTTCGTATTGAAAAGTGTGACACTGAACCGCTGCGCCAGGCTTTGGAAGAGCAGGGACATAAGGTGGTTTCTTCCAGCCCTTAAAATCAGCTAGCTTCAAACTTGGAAGAATTGTCATCCCTTGGATGTTCCTCTTTTCTTAGGCATTTACAAAGATCGGCGGCAAAATCACTAGAGTGACTGCCCACGGTCTAGCTAGATAGGGCGGATATTTGTAATGCCATATTGTCCGAACAATTCAAGTGGAAAGGAGGTGAGGCCTCATATAGCCGCCCCAAACTATCTGTTGAACCCGCATATCGGTAGGATAAAGGCAAAAATTGGACAGTAGGGCAACGTAAATGGTTATGGCCTCAGGGTTTACCCCCGAGGCGAGAACCTGATTGTTTTAAATGAGAGGCAATTGTTAACGGAGGTTTATACTATGTCGAAAATACCAGAAAATTACCTACCACCAAGAGACATGTGGCCTGAGTACCTTGTACCTGAAGAGTTTTCTGACACTCCCATGGAGCTGAATCTGACCGACTTTCTCGTAGACCGTCACGTGCGAGAAGGCAAGGGTGATAACCCCGCGATCAAATTCATGGATAAGACTATCACCTATGCTCAACTCCAGCAACAGGTGAACAAATTCGGTAACTCTTTGAAAGATGCTGGCGTCCAAACCCAAGATCGAGTTGGTATCAGGTTGGTCAATTCACCTCAGGCTGTTGTCACCATCTTTGCCATCGAGAAAATAGGCGCCATTCCGGTACCAACCTCACCCCTGTGGTCAGCGGAAGAGGTGTCCTTTGTCGCCAATGACTCAGAGATGAAGTTCTTCGTGGTCAACGCCCCTCTCATGGAGCAGGTGGAAAAGGCCAAACCCAATCTTCAGCACGGTACCAAAGTTATTGTTATCGGCGGCAAGCCCGACGAGGTAAAGGCTGCGGGCAATATGGTCTTTGAAGAGATGCTGGAGGCAGGCTCCCCCGACCTTCAGCCCACAATGCTCAAGGCCGATGACATTGGAATCATGCTCTATACTTCCGGCACCACCGGAATGCCCAAGGGTTGTGTGCACTTTATCCGGCCCGCCGTTATAGAGGCTAAGATTGTCAACAAATACGTCTACAAGATGAAACCCGGAGACGTTTTGGGCGGAGCCGCCCCGGTTTCCTTTGCTGCCGGCTTCGGCACCTTCACCCTCCTTCCCTTCGAAGGAGGAGCCGCCATCTCCCTCATTCCCAAGTTCTCTCCTCCGGACATGATGGATCTCATCCAAAAGCACAAGATCACTATTCTCACCGGCCTTCCAACGGGTTATCGAGCCTTAATGAAGTTCCCCGCTTTCAAAGATTACGACGTCAGCTCGGTTCGTCTTTACACCTCGGGTGGAGACGCCCTGGGCTCTGAGACTCTGAGCGGTTGGCAGGCCCTTACCGGCAAACCCATCTGGGAGGGCCTGGGCGGCACTGAGATGCTCCATCTGGTCACCTCTAATACCATGAATCAGGAGCCGGTGCCCGACTCCATCGGCAAACCTTTGCCTGGTGTTCAGGTCCGGGTTATTGACGAGTCCGGCAAGGATTGCAAGCCCAATGAGGTGGGTAGCATGATTCTCAAAGGGGCCTCGGGTACGCTCTATTGGAAGCCATATGTAGACAATGAACGTCTGCTGAAATCGCAAAAGAAGGGCGTGGTAGATGGCTGGAATCAGATGGGCGACGCCGTCTTTATGAAAGAAGATGGCAACATCTGCTTTGTCTCCCGCGAAGACGATATGATCAAAAGCTCCGGCTACCGCATCGGTCCTGCCGAGGTAGAAGAGGCCCTCGAAAAGCATCCGGCAATTGCTGAGGCGGGTGTGGTAGGCATCCCCGATCCTGACAAAGGCCAGATCACCAAGGCCTTTGTGGTGTTGAAAGAAGGACACGAAGGCAGTGATGAGTTCTTCGAAGAACTCAAAACCTTCTTGAAAGAGCATATCGCCGTTTACAAGCTGCCCAGGGCAATTGAGTACAGAGAGTCCCTGCCACGGACTCCCACAGGCAAGCTCTTGCGCCGTCACTTGCGTCCACCGAAAAAATAGGTTCTACTGAAACCACTAGAAACGCTAATCCCCTCACCTCTCTGGGTGAGGGGATTTTTCGTTCTAATTAAGGAATTTAGGAATTCTGGAATCAAGCTTCACACCTGGAACAGGGACTGGTTCTTTAATTTCCCAATCCCTTAATTCCTCAATACCTTAATCCCTTATCCCCAATCGTTTGTACTTTTTTTCTCTTCTAACCAGTTGCAAAGTTCGGTAAGATGGCTTTAGATTATCTCTGTTCTTGGAGGACCTAGTCAGTGCTTTGCAAAACCATCCGGGCCATAGTCTCTTTGCTGATTTTCATTCTTTGGTGCATCAACACTACGGTGGCGGCCCAACCTATAAAGATAGGTGAGATAAATCCCCTTACCGGCAGACTTGCTAAGCAGGGCTTAGAGATCCATCAAGGGGTAGCTGTGGCTGTGACTGAAGTCAATGAAGGGGGCGGACTGCAGGGTAGGCAAGTAGAACTCATCTCCCGGGACGATCAGAGCCAGGCGGATGTGGCCATTTCGAGAGCAGAAGAATTGTGTGCCTGGAGAGAAGTACTTGGGCTCACCGGAGGCTACGTCGATTCCCTGGTAGGGCCTATCAGCGAAGTGGCCAAAAAATATGAAATACCTTACGTGGCCAGTGCCAGCCTGCAAAAGGAACTTACAGCGGCGGAAAATCCTTACTTTTTTAGGGTGGCCAGGCTCCAGGGTTTTATCCAACCCATTTGCGACATATTGTCTGAAATTTTGCGGCCAAAGCGATTGGCAATTCTTTATGCGGCCACCCCCGGCTCCACCGAGTTTGCCGAAGATCTAAAAAATTGTCTCCAAGTTCGGGGGCTTATGCCTCTAATCACGGAGAAATTCCGCCCAGGCACTCCTGATTTCACACCTCTCATTGGCAAGTTAGCCAGCCTCAACACAGACGTCATTGTTTCTGGTGGTTTTTTTGCAGATCACCTTCTTTTGCTGCGCCAGCTCAAAGAAAACAGGGTACTACCAAAAGCCTACATCGGCCCCTTTGGAATTGCCTATGAGAGCTTTATTCGCGAGATGGGGGGCAATGGTGAGTATCTCTACAGTACCTGCGCCTGGAATCCTGGAATCACCCAGCCTGGTACCGAAAAGGTCTCTGAGACTTTCGTTAAAAGGTTTCGCCGCATGTTCCGGCGCGAGCCCAATACTACTAACATGCACGGCTACACTTCCACCCGCGCTCTCCTCGCAGCTATGGAGAATGTCTTGCGGCAGAACAAACCACTCACAGGACCCAACATCCGTCAGGCCCTTGCAGAGCTCGATCTTGTCCTACCCATGGAGCGGGTTGCCTTTGACAAACATGGTGATCCACTTCACTACCAACACTTGGTCGTCCAGATCCAAAATGGTAGACTCCAGGTTGTCTATCCTCCAGACCGTGCCACTGCTGCCCCCATCTATCCAATGCCCAAATGGGGTGAACGAAAGTAGCGCTCATGTGGACCACTGTTCTAGTATCCGGGATCGCCTTGGGGTCTTTCTACACCCTTGTGGCCCTGGGCTTTGCTTTGATATTTGGGGTAACCCATACCTTTAATTTGGCCTATGGCGAACTTCTTGTTCTTGCCGGCTATGTAGCCTACTGGCTCTGGAAAACCTATGGGATCTCCCTCCTTTTTACCTTCCCCGCAGCAATAGTTGTAACCCTTGCGGTTTGCTTAATTCTGCAGCGTCTATTTTCCAGACTCAGAGAACCCATGGAAATGAACTCCCTGGTGGTCAGCTTCGGCTTGGCCATCCTGCTGCAAAACGGCATGCTTTTTTTGTTCTCCGGTGACTATCGCATGATTCGAGTTCCCTTCTTAAATGAGGGTTTCCGTTTCCACGGTCTCTACCTGAGTTACGGCCAGTTCACCCTCCTGGCCCTTTCCTTGCTGGTAATTGCTTTGACCTACCTGCTCATGCGTCACACCTATTTGGGAAAGGGTTTGAGAGCAACCATTCAGGACAAAGAGTCAGCTGCCTTGGCCGGCATCAACGTAAGCGGAATGGGGATTTTGGCCTTTGCTATAGGAGCAATATTAATAGGTTTGGCCGGCCCTCTTTTCGGCTGTATTCACTACCTCTACCCTACCGCCGGCCTGCAAGCTACCCTCATTGCAATCACCATTACCATTTTTGCCGGGGTAGGTCGCATTCGCAGCTTGATCTTGGGCGGCTGGATATTGGGCTTGGCAGAATCGTGCGCCGTCGTAGTCCTAGGAGCAAGCTGGCGAGAATTGGTGAGCGCCTTAATGTTAATCACCTTGCTGGCCCTGAGGCCATACGGTATTCTAGGAAAAGAGGAGCAATGATCAAAGGACAACCCACAAGTGAACCCGTGCAGAAACCACCTATAGGTCAATTTGCTCTGCTACCGGGGTTAGCAATGCTCCTTGTCCTTCCTCTAGTGGCTGGAGGGAGCGACTACATCTTACAAGTATTCACCCATGCCCTGCTGTTGGCAACCTTGGCCCTCGCTTGGAACATTCTTGCTGTCAGCGGCTCCATTTCTCTGGGACATGCTGCTTTTTTTGGAGTTGGTGCCTATACCTCTGGGCTTCTCAGTCTGGAGTTGGGTGTCTCCTCCTGGCTCACAATTCCTACGGCAGGTCTGTCAGCAGTGGCGATTGCAGTACTCATGTGGCTTTTTTGCCATCGCCTTCGAGGAGCCTATTTCGCCCTGGCGACTCTCGCCTTCGTGGAAATACCCAGAGTTATTACCGACAATTGGGACGGACTCACCCGGGGATCACGGGGGCTAGTCGGCCTACCCGGTCTCCCTGGCTTACGTTTGGGAGCGCACCATTTTGACATCAGCGCCAGCCCCACAGGTTCATATTACTTTGTCCTGGGCTATGGCCTGTTATTGCTGGCCATGGTAACGCTTATCTTCCGTTCAAATCTGGGGCTGGCTCTGCAAGCAATCAGGGAGGAGGAGACTGCCGCCAGCACCCTAGGAATTCAAGTGCAAAAATATCGTTTAATGGCACTGTTGCTAAGTGCTTTATTCAGTGGCATCACCGGTGCCTGTTACGCCCATCTCGTCCGTTACATCGAGCCAGGAATGGTCTATGGGATCCATTTTTCTGCTATACCTTTGATCTTCGCCATCTGCGGAGGTAGGTTCACTATTATTGGTCCAGCCCTGGCTGCCTTAGTTCTTTATCCCTTGGATCAGTTCCTTTTTCACCCCTTGCTACCTGCAGGTCATGAGTTCCTCTACGGTGCGGTAATCATTCTGACTATTCTCTTTTTGCCCTCCGGTTTCTGGGGGCAGTTGCGAAAGGGACACCTTGTCTCTATTAAGACTGGAAGCATTGAGTAAGAAATTTGGCGAGCATTGGGCCCTCAAAGGGATCGAATTCGCTCTTGAAGAAGGTGAAATCGTCGGGCTTGTCGGGCCTAATGGGGCTGGAAAGACAACTCTCTTCAACCTGATCACCGGCCGATACAAACCCAGTAGCGGCAAGATCTGGTTCGAAGGAAAAGATATTACCTCTTGCAGGCCTCACGAGATCCGGCATTTTGGCATTAGTAGGACTTTTCAGTCATCCCGCCCATTTGCTAAGATGAGTGTACTGGAAAATGTGGTGGTCGGCCGCATTTTTAGGGGTGAATTTCATCTTTTTCCTCACCCTACAGACATTAAGACGGCTCTGCAGCTTTTAGAGCTGGTGGGGTTGGCTCACAAACCAGGCGCAGTTGCAGGAGAACTCACTCTCAGTGAGCAGCGCAGGCTGGACCTGGCTCGTGCCTTGGCAACTGAGCCAAGGTTGCTCCTACTCGATGAGGTGGTGGCCGGTTTCAGTCCTCTTGCAGTGAAACAGGCAGCGGACCTGGTTCAGAGGGTGCGAGAGCGCGGCGTTACTCTCTTTATAGTCGATCACTTCCTGAGGCTCAGCCTCAGGGTATCCGACCGCTTATTGGCCCTTGACCATGGAGAAAAGATTGCGGAAGGGAAACCACAGGAGGTCATGAGAAACCGCGAGGTTATTCGGGCTTACCTAGGTGTGCGGCATGACGATGAAGAGCAGAGCGCAGAGGGCATGGAGCATGGGGGGCAGGCTTTCTGATTGCGGATTGCAGATTTGGGAATTTGGGAATTAGAGGATGAGAAAATTAGATAATTAGTAAAAGATCTCGGAGGAATATTAGAAGCTCACAGCTCAAGGGAAAAACTTCATTCAGAAGACAGGGATGGGAGGATGGCCAGTTATAGGCTGATCTTTTACCTATAACGAATAACGGATAACATCTCGTACGGTTTACCGTTCACCGTTTACCATTTACGACACAAGGACTTGAATAGAATCGTGCTATGGAATCTGACAAACCTCTTTTGGCCATACGCAACCTAGATTACTTTTACGGAGGTACCCAAGCCCTCTTCCGGGTAAATCTGACCGTCTGTGAAGGTCAGATTGTTTCCATTGTGGGTCCAAACGGCTCAGGCAAAACCACCTTGATGAAAGCAGTGGCCGGCCTCCTGCGCCCCATCCGAGGAGAAGTAAGCTTCCAGGGTGAGACCATACATGACCTTGCTGTTCACGAGGTCGTACGGAGAGGGTTGGTATATGTCCCTGAAGGCATGAAGGTTTTTCCCCTCATGACGGTCATGGAAAACCTCGAGGTAGGCGCATACATATCCCGTGAGTTCAAAGCCAGCCGCTTAAATTCCGTGTTCAATCTATTCCCTCCCCTTGCCGACAAGCGACACCAAACGGCCAAAACCCTAAGTGGAGGCCAGAAGAGAATGCTTACTCTTGCTCGGGGGATTATGACTGGGGCCAATTTGCTCATGCTTGATGACCCATTTTTGGGTCTGGCCCCCAGGGACATAAATCGGCTTTGCCATACCCTGAGACAAATACGTCGCCAGGGACTTACCCTGTTTTTGGCCGGCCAACATGTGCGCAGGATCTTGAGTGTAGCCACCAGAGCCTATCTCATTGAAGAAGGCAGAATTACTCTTTCTGGTAGCGGTGACCAACTGCGCAATCACCCCCATATACAAGAGAGACTCTATGGCATAGTGGCTGAGGCGGGACAAATGTAATTTCGGATTTCGGATTGCGGATTTGGTAAGGCCTAGTGCATAAAGCAAAGGCCATGGGGTCAGAAGTCAGAGGTCGGAGGTCGGAGGTCAGACGACAGAAGATCAATTTTAACGACTTTAACGATTTGAACGGCTGTTTAGTGACACCATGATTGATGCTCA
>JAJDNT010000316.1 GCA_022340515.1 Deltaproteobacteria bacterium | reverse complement strand
TGGCATGAAGGTTGCTTCAGTTAATTCAGTGTACAAGCAATAACAAAGGCAGTGGATCGCCCATGGATGACCTATTTAAAGAAGTAGACCTGTTACCCACCCTGACCAATTCACCTGAAGAGAGTTCCATTTATATTCAACAGCTAATGACCTGTGTTGAAATTGGCAAAGCACTCACCTCGACTTTCAACATGGACCAGATACTAATAATTATACTTAAAAGATTGAGTGAGCTTATCAGGGCGAAAAACTGGACCTTGTTTCTGCTGGACCCTGAGACCCAGGAACTTTATTTCGAGGTGGTGGTTGGTTTAGATAAAGGTTCTTTGGCCGACGTGAGAATACAGCTTGGCGAAGGAATCGCCGGTACCGTTGCCCTTTCCGGCGAGCCAATGTTGGTGCCGGAGGTTAGACGTGACCCCCGCTTCAGTAACAGGGTAGACGATCTCACCGGCTTCGTCACTCGCTCTATTATATGTCTTCCCCTTAAAATGCAGGGTGCAGTGATTGGCGTCATTGAAATAATAAACCCGGAAGACATGTCTCTTTTCCAGGATAATTTCATGCCTCTCTTGTCCATCCTAGCTGATTATGTAGCCATCGCCATCCATAATGCTCGCACCTACAGAAAGATTGAGTCCTTGAGCATCACCGACGACGTGTCGAATTATTACAACAGCCGCTTCATGCACCAGCATTTGGACCAGTTGCTCCACCAAGGACAGGAAGTTTCCTTAGTGTTTCTTGACTTGGATAACTTTAAGGAACACGTAGATAAGCACGGGCACTTGCTCGGGAGCAGGATTTTGCGAGAGGCTGCTGAGGTTATAGATTCCAAGCTGGAACAAGACGACCGGTTGGTGCGCTACGGTGGGGATGAATACGTAATCATCTTGCCGGGTCAGGACAAAAATTCGGCCTTTGATAAAGTAGTTGCCATCCGTAAGGCACTGGCGGACGCTACCTTTCTCCAGGACCTGAACCTCGCTATTAAATTGACCGCCAGCTTCGGTATAGCCAATTATCCCACTGATGCCTCAGACAAGAAAGAACTGCTGCAACTGGCAGACAACTCTCTCTACAGAAGCAAAGATGTAGGTAAGAATTCCATCACCGTCGCTTAGCGCCATCCTTAGTTCTAAGTTTCAGGTTCAAAGTTTCAAGTTCACTGTTAGGCTCTAGTGACTATTTGATATAGATTCAAAAACTTGGAACCTGGCACTTGGAACTTGGAACCTGGCGAGGCGCCGTGGCGTTTCGCCTGACGCGCTATTCGGCTGTCCACCAATGATCCTTGCCCTCGAACCACCAGGCGGTGGAATCGGTCTCTAAGATTTGCGCCGCCAGTCGCTTGCCCAACTCTGTTTTCAACCGTTTGAGGGCGAAATGGATCCAATCCTTAGCATAGCGGTTGCCCAAATCTTGATGTTCTTTCAGTTCCAAAATCAGATCTAATTGATCTGCGTCCCGAGCTAACTGGGATTCTCGGGTCTCTCCTTCCTTGAACTCTTCCAACAAGTACTGAATTTCTTTGCCGAAAGGAAGTGTCTGGGCAAGATCTTTTACAGCTTGGTCTTCCTTGACTTCAACATAGCGTTTGTTTACATAATTCAGGTCGCCCGTGCGGGATTCGGGAAGATCGTGAAACAAACACATCCGCATGACGGTAAAGGCATCGGCTTCCTTGTCCAGTCTCGCCATGGTAAAGCCAATTGTCGCCACTCGAAAAGCATGCTCGGCCACAGACTCACTTCCTGAACCGAGAAATTGGTACCCACTCCTGGGAGTTTTCTTCAGCATGCCCAATTCAAAAAAAAAGTTTATAATAGACTTCAAGTTTTTGCTCCTATTTCTGTTGATTACAAAAAGATTACTCCTAACATGTTAGCTGCGGTTAAGGGTAAATAGTAAACGGTGAACGGTGTGAGATGTTATCCGTTATTTGTTATCCATTTTTCGTTATAAGTAAAAGATCAGCTTAGAACTTGCTTTTCTCTTGCCTATTATTTTCTGCTGCCTGCTGTCGTCTGACCTCTGACTTCTGACCCCGGATCTCCGACATCTGGTTTGAAACTTTGAACTTGAAACTTGGAGCTTGACTCTACGCCCTATCCCCTATTGCCAAAAAGGTCTTGGTAGGCAGGAAGATTTTCCACCCCAACTGCATGGATAACAGCGTTCACAACAGCCTGAGCCATTAACTGGGCAGCAAGCGCGCCAACAACGTTGGTATCAACTCCCCCATGTGAAGCCGTACTCAAGGCAAAAATCGTGTCACCATCGTAAAGAGTGTGAGAGGGAACAACGGTACGAGCAATACCATCATGAGCCATTTGAGCCACCCGCGTGAGCTCAGCTTTTGAAAGGGTAGCATTGGTGCCTATCACGCCTAAAACGGTGTTGGTGGCCGAGAAACCCCTCAAAACCTCCAACTCAGTCATGCTTGCCACCGCATTTGCTAGCCGCCTTCCGTCTTTAGTGCGCACCCCTGCCAATAACTGCCCGTTTTCAGGGTTGCGAATGTCACCGAAAGCATTAACCACTGCCAGAGCCCAAAGCCTGAGTCCATTAGGAGAAACAAGGGAGGCGAAGCCCTGTCCGCCCTTCATGGCCCGTTCAAGTCCGAAAAGCTTTCCCACTGTAGCTCCGGTACCTGCACCTACGCATCCCTGCTCAACACCAACTATTGAAGAGTTTTCACATGCTCGATATCCCATATCGGCGTCTGGAAGCGTTTCACTTCTGTTGAGCCCGAGATCGAAAATTACCGCACCGCTCACAATAGGAACCACTCCATATTCCGTTGGAAAACCACAATTCCTTTGGCGTAGGTATCGCATAACTCCCTGTACCGAGGCCAAACCGAAAGCACTGCCACCGGTAAGGACCACTGCGTGCAATTGCTCAACCAGGTTTTCCGGTCGCAAGGTATCCGTTCCGTGTGTCCCTGGCGCCCCTCCACGGACATCAACTCCTGCAACAGCACCTTTTTCGGCCAGGACAACGGTGCAGCCAGTGTTATGTTCTTTGTCTGTAACCTGGCCTATACGAAGTCCGTCGATGCCTGCATTTTTATTGAGCGTCATCACATGCCTCTCGCTTAGCCTCCCTCTCGAGGTCCGCTGAAGGCCTGATCTCCTGAATCTGCCTGTAAATCTGCTCCTACTGACTGTAAATATCTCTGTAGATATTGATAGATCTCCTTGCCTATCCTTACTCCCAAATCGATGATCTCCGGGCCGTACTGGGCCCCTATGTTTGTTCTGAAGGTATCTTTAATCTTGAGGATACCATCAACCCCCCAAGGGAAACGGACGAATAGCTCGGCTAGGCCTACTTGGTGATAATTCATCATGTGCCAGACTGTTTGGGTAAAATTGTCCGGACCCCAGCGGAATTTGTCTGCGTCATAAAGGGCATCAGCTACCAGTTGCCCAGTTAGGGTTTCGCAAGTCTGGTGATCGGAAAATGCTTCGTGATTAGCTATGGCCTCTGCTACACAATTTACCTCTAGGGCACTGAGGGGAAAATCACATAAGATTTCTCTGGCCGCTTTAGCACCGGCTTTGGCATGGTTGTATTCCATCCGTTTTATATCGTGGAGAAGGCCGGCGAGCTGAACCAGCACAACCGCCCGCTCTAATTCTGCTTGAACAGTAAAATACTTCTCACCCTCAAGGAGAACGATGGCGCCTGCATCAACACTCACCTTAGTAGCATGTTCAAGTCCGTGACCAAAATCACCCGGATATTGTGGGGTAACCAACTCTCGGCAATGAATTAGCAGGGGGTTGTCAAAAAAAATGCGCCGTGAAATTGTCAGCGACGGCTTGAATCGCCGGTAGAATTCAGGTAACTCGTAGCGGGATGCAATGCAGCGCGATTCGTTCATCAAACGTAAGTAGATTTCTTTCATTCTCCTCAACTCTCAATTGTCGAGGCTCATTCCCCGCCAACCATCTTACACCTACAATTTTTTCAGCAAAAACCGTTGGCGAGACGGGCGAGACGGTAAAGACTAAATATTTACTTACTTCACCTTCCGTCTCGCCCGACATCCCGTCTCGTAGGGCAAATCACTGCGATCTACCCTAATGCAAGCGATATTTCTCCCTTAGCAACCGACGAAATCGGGGGAGGTAGATGAGGTCGAAGGTCTCCTCCTTCTCTGGAAAAAGCCGCATAGCTTGCTTTTTAACACCTTGTACCACTGCCTGCGCTTCTTCCAGAGGCAATTTTGTCTGGGCGAGATAGGCCAGAGAGAAATCCACCAGGAGCCTCAGCCTTCTTATGCGGCGGTTTTCCTCCTCGATCTCCCCTTTGTCTGGTTCTTTCTTAGCCGTCATTGCCAAACCGATCTCCGACTTCTAGTCCTCTTTCCGAGGCAAAAGCCGCAGCCTCCATTTTACCCCCAGTCTCCGGTCTTACTTTAGCTACAGCCAGCTTTCCTCCCTTTACAGCAACCTGAAAGCCCTCCGGCTCTATTTTTAAAACCGTCCCGGGTGGCTCTTCCGTTGATTTCTGCAAAAGCTTGGCGCTGTAAAAACGAATTTTCTCTCCCTTCAATTGGCTGTAGGCCCCAGGTTGAGGATCACAGCCTCGCACTAGATTATAAACATCTTGGCCAGGTTTTTCCCAGTCTATGGCAGCCACACGATCATCACACGGCGGCTCGTAAGTGGCTCCCTCCTCCGGTTGTTGAACCTTGGGGGCCTTACCCTCCTTAATAAGATTGACAGATTCGAGGATGGCATCAACTCCCATTGGAAAAAGACTGTTGAAGTAAATGGACCCAGTGGTATCATCTGGTCCAATCTCCA
>JAJDNT010000311.1 GCA_022340515.1 Deltaproteobacteria bacterium | reverse complement strand
AAAGTTCTCAAAGAGGATATTTTCAAATTATCCAGCCAGGGGGTTGAATTGGTGCCAGTGTCACAATTAGTCCATTGACAGAAATTTCGGATTTGAAAAGGCCTAGAATATAGGGCATAGGGCACGGAGCATGGAGCATAGAGTAAAAAGCCAGAAGTCAGAATGAAGTAGCATAGAGCATGGAGTAAATAAAAAAGTTAGATTACTCTATGCCCTATGCTCTATGCCACTTCTACTGGCTACTGACTACCGGCTACTGGATTATTTGTAGGTAATTCCATGAAAAGACACTACGTAGTTGCACTCGTCTTGTTTCTTACTGGGCTAATGCTACTTTTTTATTTAACCGGTAATTCTTTTCTCGACCGGATAGAGTTGAAATCTTTGGATGTGCGCTTCCTTACCCGCGGGCCAGAACCCCCAGGGCCTTTTGCAGTGCTGGCAACCATTGACGAAAAAAGCCTGGATGAAATAGGAAAGTGGCCTTGGCCACGGGCCAGGATTGGTGCCCTGGTGGACCGCCTTTCGGAGGAGGGTGCCCGGGTAATCGCTATGGATATAGTGTTCTCTGAGCCGGACGAGAACAATAACCTCAAATTCGTTGACTCACTGCAAGAGGAGACGACCATCCTTGGTTTGAAATCGCCTAAACTAGATAGTTTCCTGGAGAAAGCGCGGGCCGAAGCAGATAATGACAGGATCTTGGCCGCGGCCATCAGTCGTTCCAAGGCCACGGTAGTTCTAGGCTATTTCTTCCATTTTTCCCAGAAGGAAATAGCCCATTTGAACGAGACTGAGCTGGCCCGCAGAAGGAGCAACATCGGGGCAAATCCTGTCAAACTGGTGCAGTTTACCAGCCCCGCGGCGCAACGGGTCAAAGTCTTTGAAGCCCTTTTGCCTGAATCGAACATAGAAAAATTGGTCAGGGCCAGCCGAATAGCTGGCTACTATAATATTTTTCCTGATATTGACGGCACGGTTCGCTGGATTCCCATGGTCATCAGCTACCAAGATCGCTTCTATCCGTCTTTGGCTTTAGAAGCTGTCCGCTCTTATGTAGGTAATATTCCGTTGCAGGTTCGGGTGGCGGATCACGGCATCGACACTATCCAGCTAGGCCCAGTGACTATACCAACTGATGAGATGGGTCGAATGTTCATCAATTTTCGTGGAGGTCCGCGCACTTTTCCTCACTACTCTGTGGCGGACATCATTGCCGGGCGAACCCCAGTCGATGCTTTCAGGGATAGAATTGTTTTCGTAGGCAGTACGGCAATTGGAGTTTACGATCTTAGGGTGACGCCTTTCAGCACAGTTTTTCCCGGTCTGGAAGTACACGCCAACGTGGCAGACAATATCCTCAGGCAAACCTTTCTCTTTCGACCAGGGTGGGCTGCACTTTTCGATTTGGCCGCCATTCTCTTGATGGGGGTGGTAACGGGTTTGGTGCTTCCTCGCCTGCGGGTGTTCTTCAGTGTTTTGCTCATTGGTGTACTCTTCTTTGGCTATCTGGTGATGAGCCAGGCTATTTTCGTTCGCCAAGGCGTCTGGCTGAACGCAGTATATCCCCTGCTCACCGTGGTCATCGTTTACACTGCTGTGACTCTTTACCGTTACATTGTGGAGGAGAGAGAGAAGCGAAAGATCCGTGGCGCCTTCAGTTTCTATGTGACTCCTTCGGTGGTAAACGAGATGTTGAAAAATCCCGAAAAACTAAAACTGGGAGGGGACAAAAAAGAGCTGTCTGTGCTTTTTTCCGATATCCGGGGCTTCACTACTCTGGCTGAAGAGATGGAGCCTGAAACACTGGTGAATCTCCTCAACGAATACCTGACGGACATGACCAACGTTGTCTTTGAGTTTGATGGTCTGCTTGACAAATACATCGGTGACGCGGTTATGGCTGTATTTGGTGCACCACTGGAGCAGACCGACCATCCCAGGCGAGCTTGCCGCACAGCCTTGAAGATGTTGGAAAGGCTTAGCAAGATGCAGCAGAAATGGGAAGCTGAGGGCACACCTAGACTTGATATAGGCATCGGGATCAACACCGGCCCTATGGTGGTGGGTAATATGGGTTCAGAGCGACGTTTCGACTACACCGTAATGGGTGATTCGGTGAACCTGGCTTCCAGATTGGAGGGCATAAACAAGGAGTACGGCACTCGGGTAGTGATCAGCGAATTCACCCATAATAAGGTGAAAGATGACTTCTTCTGCAGGGAACTGGACGCTGTGAGGGTCAAAGGCAAGGCGCGACCGGTTAAAATCTTTGAACTCGTGGCCTTGCGAAGCGATGAGGACCCCAGGACTGAAATTATCGAGCCTTTCACCCAGGCACTTCTTTATTATCGTGGACAAGAGTGGGATAAGGCAGAAGAGAAATTCCATGAAGTTCTGCGCAAGATACCAGAAGATGTGGCGGCCCAGCTCTATTTGCAGCGCATCGCCAATCTACGAGAGGAACCGCCGGGACCCGAGTGGGACGGCGTCTTCACCATGAAGAGGAAGTGACCCTTCCAGCACTTGACCGGGCAGAAAAGCGCATGCTATAAGGCAATTCACAATTTAAGCCGGCGTAGCTCAGGGGTAGAGCAGCTGATTCGTAATCAGCAGGTCGCGGGTTCGAATCCCATCGCCGGCTCCAGTCCAGCAGAGGGAACTACCAAATCGGTAGATTCCCTTTTTTACTGCTGAAAAAAAGTACAGTCATTCATTTTACCGACCCCATGGCGTTGACCGGAGATCGCTAAACGACTATGCTGAAATTTAGATAGATCTTCTCAGAGGAAATGGATCAAACTGACAGTAAAAGGTTGATCAGGTGTTTAACCTCGATGCTATAGTCAGCCAAGTACAGAGGAATTGCAACATATCCGACTCTCGTCACGCCGGCCTTTATTCTGTTTGCGGTCTGGCCTTGAGGCTTCGGGACCTCTACAAGTGGGAAAAGGGGTTGGATCCTTGGATCGAAAGGGAATCCTCCGAGATCCTGGAGTGGATCGCTTCCAAAGAAGAACAGTGGGGTGAACTCTTGGACTTGGAATTTAGTGAAATAACCATTGACGGGAGCACTTACGACCCTTTCGATAGCAATGGAATAAATGGGGTGTTGACCCTCCATGGTCTCTTCTACGGAGCCGGGTATGTCCACAGTTTAAAACCTTCCTTCTTTCTGGGCGTTCTCGAGGACCAAAGGCAGGTAGACGGGTACACCGTCTACACTTTAGGTCGTGAACTGGCTCGCGATCTCTTGACCATGCCGGCCTTATCTCAAGAAAATTGTATCGTTGTGCGCCAAGAGTCTGCCAAGCTTTTTCTCTGGGACTTGATTCTCTTCACCAAAAAGTCGGGGCAGCAGGCCCTACAATTCGGTCTGGAAAACTATGGACTGAAAAGGCGAGATTCTGAAGCCCTACATAGTAACCTGGCAAGAATCTCAGCGGCTGAAGTGGAAATCTACCTCTACCATGAACTGGGTGAGCTTAGGGACACTGTTTTTAAACCCAACATCTGGAGGGAAATTATTGCCACTTTTCCACACACACCCATAGAATTACTTGCCCGGAGTGTAAAAGATCTTCTCGCTGACACCAACAAATACGGGACCCTTCGACACATAGTGGAAAAAGGAAAGGCGGCTTCCCTGGGATTATATGTGGCTTTCCTGGATGGGCTGAGAAAAGAACTTTTCCCCGAGCTTTTTGAGGCTTTCAAAGAGTTTACCAACACCCACAACTGGCAGGTAATAGAGAAGGCCATTGCCACTGGTTACAAGACTGCCAAGGGCTATGCTGAATTACTTAGTAAGATCTACCATAAAGGCAAGGTAAAGAATGACATGCCATGGGTTGAAAAAGAGATAGAAAAGCGTCTTCTTGCACCCCTTGGTATTCTTAAGGGTGAGTGAAAAAGGAGGATCATATGCGGGGTGGTTTTCGTATTCGCAAAAAGCAGCTGAAACAGGCAGGATGGCAGGTTGTGGGAGAAAGTAAAGAAGCCAATGGGGAATATCAGTTGATATTGCAGAAGTCGAATGGTGAAAAAGTGAACATCAAAGGTTCGACCAGAGCGAAGGCTTACGTGCGTGCCGGGCTAGAGCTGCTCCGCAAGGTTGAGGCC
>JAJDNT010000307.1 GCA_022340515.1 Deltaproteobacteria bacterium | reverse complement strand
TTCTTGTTCCAAGGACATTTTGTAGGCTCTTGCCCAGGGGTAGACCTGAATTTCCTCATTAGAGCCCACCCTTCTCTGAATTTCTCTTACCGTTTCAACAGACGGCCCAACTAGTACGCCGTTTTCGACATAATTCAGGGGTGGCAGGTTTTCCGTCAAAATAGTCAGCTCCTGTGATAGTGCAGGTTGCAGTGAAATTAAAAACACTGATGCCACTAATACAAATAGCTTTTTCATAATGGCCTTCCTCTTTTGGAATGGGAGATCCGAAAACCCCAAACCGAAATCTGAAGCCCGAGGCATGGGTGATCCTGAAAATTATCTAAACAGTGCATAGCTAGAGAGATGTTCTCTTGAAGATGAGGTGGAGCGGAAAATGTCAACTGTTTTTAAGGTTAATCCAACCATGTATTTCATGTCAATGAGAAAGGGCGCTTAGAAGCCGCCCTTGATGATTGCATTTCCTTTCATTGGCGCCACTCCTTGGTGGACAAGCATTAGGAGGTGACTTGCTCCTGCCACTCCTTTAGCACAGCAGGAACACCCTCGTGGATGGTGGGGAACAAAAGACTCAATCCTAAGTCCTTCCAGACCAATCCGGGTTTCACTGCGATGTTGCAGTTATAACTGCGCACTGCTCCCGGGGTTTCCAGCCCTGGGTGGGGACGGAAGCGGCGAAAGGGTGTGATCGCTGCGGTCGTGGTCAGGGCTAACCATTGAGGCAAAGCAAGAACACGGGCCTTGGGGAGGTGCAGCTTGACCACTCGAAGAAATTCAGCCCAGGTGGCGGGCAAATCATCGCCTACAGGAGAGATCCCCTCGTATCCCTGCTCTGCGCAGGCGATGAGTATTCTGGCCGTATCCGCTATGTGCAGATGAGTGAAGGTGTTTCGGCCCCGGCCAGGCAGAATGAGGAGTCCACTTCTGAGCTGTTGGAAATAGAGATCCATGGACCCATAAACATGGGGCAGGCGCACGGCCCCAAAGGTAACTCCGGCTAAAGCTGCCTCTCGAGCCAGCCTCTTTTCAGTCTCCAGTTTGATTCGGCCATAGTCCAGGACAGGTTTCGCAGGTGTGGCGCTGTCAACCTCATCCGGACAATCACCGTAGATTAAGAGACTTGAGCTATAAACGAAGGTTTTTACGGCCGCCTCTGCAGCGGCTTCCATAAGGGCAAGGGAGCCCTCAAGTATGAATGGTCTCAGAGTGTAATAGGATTCGAAGGTGGCTCTTGCTCCCAGGTGAATTATGCAATCTACTCCTTTGACTGCCTGGACCAAACTTTTGGGATCTGTGAGGTCCGCCTGGACAAACTCGGCATCGAGATGGTGGATCCTAAGCTCTTGCAAAGGCCTTCGTATCATCAGTCTGGGATGGTAACCCAACCCTGATAGTTGGCGAGACACCTCTGCTCCAATAAAGCCTGAGGCACCTGTCACCAGAACTTTGGGCTTACTCCTATGCACTCCTTTTCCCTCTTCACAGTAAATTAGCCTTGATCAGGCCTTGATCACTGTCTTGCCAGAGTGATGCATCGTACCTATATTATGTCCGCCTATGTATAACTTCGATTAAGATTTGCTTATTTATAGTGTCGGTAGCGCCGGTGTGCAAGGCCGGAGAGAAAAGTATGCTGATCAGAGAAGAGATTGAGATAAGAGCCCCCATGCCCATTGTCTGGGCTGTGTTTTCTGCCTTGGACGAGTGGGACGACTGGAACACCGCCTGCCAGAGTTGCCACCTCATCGAAGGTGAGGAAATGGCGACGGGAGCATGTTTTTCCTTCGTGGTTAGACCATTTACCTTACCGATCAAGGTAAAGCCTCGCATCACCGAGTGCCAACCCGGTGAGAAGGTTGTTTGGGAGGGAGAACGTCTCGGGATTCACGCTGTCCACACCTGGACTTTTAGAGAAGTGGATGGCGTGGTGATTCTCAACAGCCACGAAGAGTTTAGCGGCCCCCTTATCTGGCTGGCGAGACTGATCCTAGTTCCTCGACGTTTGCACAGTCTCACCAGACAGCTCCTTGCCTCCGTCAAACAAGAGGCTGAAGCCCGTTACCGAGCTCAAAAGGTATCCTGACCGCGGTTTTTGAGATAGTAAAACTATGGTCGCCGGATTATTTCAACTTGTCTTCCCTCTTGTCGACTTGCTTGCTCGGAGTGTAAGTGGGAGCATTAGGGGGCGATTTACCTTTGAGGAAGTCCCGGTAATACTGATATGTTAAGGGCCGGCCTTCTCTAAGCACTTCGGTATTTACAGCATTGCCGACAAAAATGGTATGGGTCCCTAGGTCGATTTGATCAAAGACCTCTGCCTCCAGCAAGGAAACTGCGTGCTCAGTCACCAAAGGGCAGCCGGTTACACCCTCCTTGAATTGAACTTCAGAAAATTTATATATATCCCTTCCTGACCTAAAACCGAAGGGACCCAAGAACTTCATCGGAGTGGACTCATCCAGAACAGTAACCCCAAATACCTTGCTCCTGTTGATGAAATCGTGGGTAAGATTCTTCTTGTTGATTATCACTGCCACTCTGGCTGGATCGGAAGTAACCTGGATGACGGTGTTTACAACCTGACCGTTCATTTGGTCTCCATCCCGGGAAGTCACTATATACAAGCCATAACTCAGGTCAGCAAACACTCTGCGGTCTAAATCGGGACTCATACCATTACTCCTTGCTGTGAACCCTTAGTCAACGACTTTGATGTCCCCGGCGTACCTTCCCACCGTTGCATCATCAACACAGCTATTAAGCTCTTCCTCGCTGGCATCTTTCGGGTCCACCAGTGAATCTAATGGACATAGCCAATCATTGCCAGCTGCGTCTTTCACCTTTACGAATGGTTTTCCCCGAGCTGATTCATCTGCCATTTTGCTCTCCTTTCTTTGGACCTCTAGACCTAAAAGGTCCAAAAAAAATTACAGAAACTCTGGTAAATTGCTGCTGCGAGATAAACTCTATTTAATACCTAGCCCGAAATCGAATAACCTCATTTGCAGGTCAGATTAAAACTAAGTCACGGGGTCCCTCCTGTCAACACAACCCTTCGGTTGAGTCAATTTTATTTTCTCCAGCACAACCTGAGCCAATAGAATGCATCGGTTTATTCAATCGTACAATCAACCTAAAATCAACAAGACCGTTGCAAGCTTCTCTGTGAGTTATTACATTAGGTTTTATTCTTAAATTTGGAACACTATAATGTTGAGAATAGCTCTTCACTATATTTTTGCTGTCACGGTCTTGACACTCTACGGTGGGCAAGTCTGACCTTTCCTGGAAACACTGCCCCCCGTGCTCTTGGGGGTAAGCCTTCTCATTCCCTTCACGGTGGCTCTGGTGCTGCGCAAGCCCCTTGAGAACCGCTTCGTGGTATCCCAACCCCGAATTGTTCAGCCGAGAAAGCAATTTTTCCTTGATTTCGCTCTTGCTCTGACGGCGGGATTTGCCGTAGCGCTCTATAACACCTTGGCTTACGGCTTCCCCGCCGCGAGTGGCATCAGCTTAATGCTGGGGTGCGCTGTTGTCGCTTTCTTCCTCAGTATGGATATGGCCCTGGCCAGAGAGCGAAAAGTCATATATGACGCCGTCGCCGAAGACAGAGTGTTACCTCCTCCAAAGAGATTGTACTCCATGACCCGAAAATTCTCTCTGGTTGCCTTAATCGCCACCCTTTTCGTTTCATTGATCGTCGGTCTGGTAATCAGCAGAGATGTGGTCTGGCTCGCTGAAATTGAAAGGAGCGGTATGTCAGTCACCCAGGCTCAATTTTCCGTAATGCAAGAAGTGCTCTTCATTATGGTCGTGCTTCTGGTGGCAATTGTAAATTTGATAATTTCCTATTCCAAAAACCTCAAGCTCCTATTTCAAAACGAAACCAGCGTCTTGGAAAGGGTTAGCCAGGGAGATCTATCCAAATTGGTGCCGGTGGCTACCCATGATGAATTTGGCTTTATTGCCGGACACACCAATACCATGATTGAAGGGCTTAGGCACCGTACTCAGTTAATAACTGCCCTCAAGTTGGCCGAGGAGGTGCAGCAGAACCTTTTGCCGAGTGCTCCCCCCTCTTTCAGCGGATTTGACATTGCCGGCACAAGTAAGTATTGCGACGAAACTGGCGGAGACTATTACGATTACTTCGATTTATCAAAGGGCCACTTAGGGATTGTAGTGGCCGACGCCTCGGAACACGGTGTGGGGGCAGCCATGCTCA
>JAJDNT010000284.1 GCA_022340515.1 Deltaproteobacteria bacterium | reverse complement strand
AAATATCAAGTAGCATTGTATTTAATAAGTGTGCCGGCTGAAAGAATGCTGCAGGCTTTGATAAAAGAAAGGAGGGATTTGTTGGTTAACTTTGGTCCGAATCAAGTTCGCGGGGGTTTCCAGTCATTGGAGCATGTTTCCGACGGGATTTCGCTCCTGGGAGTGGAGTTGGAGAAGTTTTTCCACCTGGGCGGCCTTTTCATGGTTGTCTGCCTGCTGAAAAGCTAAGCGGGCAAACAAAAGCTTACCCAAGTCCAGAGCTTTGTCCCCTAGGTGTGTCCACTCTTCAGGGGAAGGAGGATCCTGCAGAATTTTTGCTAATCGCCGGTAAAGAAAATAATCTCCATCGTCAGCACACTTCTCTTTGAGCTGTATCAACTCTTCAAAATGTTCGGCTTTTTCGAAAAAATCTATGCAGTCGGAAATGAGTCCCTGCTGTAGGTAGGTCTGGCCCAGCTTTATCAGTTCAGACTTGTCCGCTCTGTTGCTGTTTAATAAATCACGCTTTTTCAAACAATTAAGGCGCTTCTTGCCCGCCAATGCCAATAACTCCTTACACTCTCGAGGCTACCGTCAGTCGGCCCACAACCTCATGCCTAAGCAAGTGTGATGGAGACCAACTCATTCCTCCGCAACTTTTTCACCTTCGTCGGATTCTGCTGTCTGGGGTGGTGTTTCTTCTGCAGCCTTCTGAGTGGTAGCTTCGGTTTCAGCTTCCTCAGGACTTTGCTCTGGTAGGGCTTCGGCGACAACCTCATCCGGTTCAATCTGGGCAATAGAGTCGAAATTCACCAATCCAGCTGCGATTTCCCTGAGGGCCAGGACAACCTCTTTGTTTTTAGGGGCTTCTACAAGAGGGGTGGCACCTTTCCGCAGTTGAATGACTCTTTTTGCGCCAAGATGGACCAACATGAAGCGATTGTTGACTTCCTTGAGACAATCTTCAATGGTGACACGAGCCATGTTTGTCCTCCTCAAAAAAGAAATATATATCCGAGAAGCTTACAGGAAGCAAGGGGAAAATGAATTTTAGCTATCAGCTCTCGGCTTTCAGCTATGAAACGGATTTGCAATAAGTAAACATCAGTCCAAGAGCAAGAAGACCTGAGCTCGATGATTGCCTCCACTCAAGTCAGCCAGAATTGGCTTTCGATGAGCAGCGATTACCCATCTTTAATGTATGTCTTTTACTGACAGCTGAAAGCTGACCGCTGATAGCTAAATAAAAGGGCCCAGACAACCCGAGATGGATAACCCGGGCGCCTGGGCCTGATGTGAAAATACCTTGATGATCTAGTACATCCCTTCCATGCCGCCGCCGGGAGGCATGGCAGGAACTGGTGCTTCTTTCTTGGGCTTTTCTGCTATCATAGCCTCAGTGGTGAGAAGCAAAGAGGCAACACTGGCAGCGTTTTGCAAAGCAAACCGCACCACCTTGGTGGGATCGATAACGCCTGCTTTAGTGAGATCTTCAAACTTCTCAGTCTCGGCATTAAAACCAAAGCTTCCTTTCTCGCCCTTGAGCCGCTCCACTACAACCGAGCCCTCATGTCCAGCATTGTTAGCGATTTGACGTACCGGCTCTTCTAGAGAACGCTTTACGATATTCACTCCAAAAGCTTCCTCTCCCTCAATTTTCAACTTCTCCAAAACAGGAACACAGCGAAGCAAGGCCACGCCGCCGCCGGCGACGATGCCTTCTTCCACCGCAGCCCGAGTTGCGTTAAGAGCATCTTCTACCCTTGCCTTCTTTTCTTTCATTTCAGTCTCAGTGGCGGCACCAACGTTGATAACGGCCACGCCACCAACCAATTTAGCTAAACGCTCCTGCAGTTTTTCCCGGTCATAATCAGAAGTCGTCTCCTCAACCTGAGCGCGCAGCTGTTTGACCCGGCCTTCAATGGCGTTTCGAGTGCCACCACCATCCACGATGGTGGTGTTGTCTTTGTCCACCCTTACCGTCTTGGCCGTGCCCAGATCGTTTATGGTGACCTTGTCAAGCTTAATCCCAAGATCTTCAGAGATAACTTGGCCGCCGGAGAGAATGGAAATATCTTCCAACATGGCCTTGCGTCGATCACCAAAGCCAGGGGCTTTTACCGCACAAACTTTCAAGGTGCCGCGCAACTTGTTGACTACCAGAGTGGCTAGCGCCTCACCTTCGACATCCTCGGCGATAATCAATAGTGGCCTACCCATCTTGGCAACCTGCTCCAGTAAAGGCAGAAGATCCTGCATGCTACTGATTTTCTTTTCGTGAGCCAGAATGTATGGTTCATCCAAAATAACTTCCATGCGTTCGGCGTCTGTGACAAAGTAAGGTGATAGGTAGCCACGGTCAAACTGCATGCCTTCCACTACCTCAAGGGTGGTCTCCATGGCCTTGGCTTCCTCAACAGTGATCACGCCTTCTTTGCCAACCTTATTCATGGCCTCGGCGATGATGTTACCAATGGTTTCGTCATTGTTGGCGCTAATGGTACCCACCTGGGCTATCTCTTTCTGATCCTTTGTAGGTTTGCTGAGCTTTCTAAGCTCTTCTACTGCAGCAAAAACCGCCTTCTCGATGCCGCGCTTGAGAGCCATGGGATTGTGGCCCGCTGCCACTAGCTTGGAGCCTTCGCGATAAATGGATTGGGCCAAAATGGTGGCTGTGGTGGTGCCGTCGCCGGCCACATCCGAGGTTTTACTGGCCACTTCTTTGACCATCTGGGCGCCCATATTCTCGAATTTATTCTCTAGTTCGATTTCCTTAGCAACGGTCACCCCGTCTTTGGTGATAGTGGGGGAACCCCACGACTTTTCCAGAACAACATTTCGTCCCTTGGGGCCAAGGGTTACTTTTACGGCATCGGCAAGGGTGTTAACTCCCTTCATGATTTTTTCCCTAGCCTCGCCAAAATATTTGATCTCTTTTGCAGCCATTGAATTAATCCCTCCTTATTTGTCGAGAACGGCAACTTCGTCTCTATTTAATTATGGCAAGAATGTCGTCCTCACGCATGATTAGATGTTCCTTGCCATCAATCTTAATTTCCGTCCCCGCATACTTGCCAAAAAGCACCCTGTCACCCTTCTTGACGGTAGTGGGACTTACCTTGCCATTTTCCAGTATCTTCCCTTTGCCAGCAGCAATAACTTCACCCTCTTGAGGCTTTTCTTTAGCAGTATCAGGGATAATTATACCGCCAGCGGTCTTTTCCTCCTCCTTAATCCGTTTAACAATAATTCGATCTTGCAGAGGTCTCAGCTTCATACCATCACTCTCCTTTTCTAATAGCGCTCCTCAAAGAGCGCAAACTCGGTTTGGATATTGTAAAGGATCCTTGCTTCCTTAAAGAGTTGTTAGCACTCGCCAGGAAAGAGTGCTAGCAAGGTGAAATTTACTGATTCGCAGAAAAAATTCAAGTACCAAAAGACGTTTTTAATCTTTGAATAATACAATTCATTGAAAAAAATAAGCTGTAATCTTCAAATGTCAAGATTTTCCTCCTTTCTTCGCCTCAATACTCCATTTTAATATTGCATCAAAGAAATTCAAGGGAACCTACTGGCGATAAAAAAACCCTCCCTGGTGCGGGGAGATTTGCCTTGACAAACGAAATGGCCTTGGGCATTGTTAGCGCCAATAAAAATATTCCCATCTTCCCCTCTTTGCCGTAAGCGGTCAAAGTGGGGTTTTCGTTTTGGCCTTGTATTTGCCAAAGAGAAAATAACCTGCCGATGGGTTATCATTTTGCAGGTTTTTTCTCTTCCTCGCGAATTGAGGGGCTAAACCAACAACTCACATAGGTTTAGGGTAAGAAGTTGAGTTCGAATAATAACAATAGCTCAATCACCATGAGAAAAAATGGCAATGGAATAGTGGCAGAAATGACCGTTGCTGCCGGATCAGACCGTGTTTGGCGTATTCTGACATCCTTTGATGAAATGGACGCACATCTAAGCGGATTAAAAAAGAGTAGGGTGTTGAAAAAGGAAGGCAATTATCTTCTAGTGGAACAAACGGCGAAAGTGGGAATTCCCCTTTTATCATTCTATTTTCGGGTAGTCATGGACGTTGTGGAAGAAAGGCCCTTCCTCTACTTTAGCCAGCGCCAGGGATCTTTTGCCTTTTTCCGCGGCCACTGGAGGGTCGAGCCTGCATCCGAGGGTAGAGGAACCCAGATTCGCTACTACCTAGAAGCGGGTCCGGTTCGGAGTCTGGGAAGCGGGCAGATTGGAAATCGGATGATCAAAGAAAACATGCAGCAGTTAGCTGCCTGGATCGATAGGGGTAAGGTTTAGGAATTGAGGAGTCCCTATGGGCCGATACCGCCATGACTTTGTGGAGACCTACGAAGGAATCCTTGCCTTCGGTTACTCTCGAGAGGAAGATGAACGCGCCCTCATAGCCTTTCTGCAAAAGTTCTCGGACGATGACCTGATGAGACTGCTAAGTAGTCGCCTCAGAAATTCAGAGATTGAAAATCTGGTGGATCTCCTTACGGGTCTGATGAAAAAGCATCTGAGTGAGAAGGAGTATCATCTATATTTCCTCAAAGACTAGGAGGCATAGGGCCTAGAGCATTAGTCAGCTGACCGCTGCCTGCTGGTAAATGCCCTAGGCCTTCTCGGCTTTGTGATTAAATGACTTGACTGGTTGACATTAGGGAGGATCAAGAGATGGGGAAACGGATTCATAACTTCAACCCAGGTCCAGCTGCGCTACCATTGCCAGTGCTTGAAGAGATTCAAGGGGAGTTCCTGGATTACAAAGGATCTGGCATGTCCATAACCGAGGTGAGCCATCGCTCTGCCTGGTTTGAGGAGGTGATCAATGATGCCAAGGTGAGGGTCAAAAGGCTCCTCGGATGTGGGGAAGATTATGAGGTACTATTTATCCAGGGAGGAGCCAGCCTGCAATTCTCCATGGTACCAATGAATTTGTTGCCGGATGACCAGGTTGCTGACTACGTGAACACTGGCTCCTGGTCGGCAAAGGCCATAAAAGAGGCTCAGATTTTGGCTAAAAAGGTGCGGGTAGTTGCCTCTTCAGAAGATCGTGACTTCACCTACATACCGAAAAATATAGACTTCAATGAGGATGCAGCTTATGTGCACATAACCTCAAATAATACTATCCGTGGTACCCAGTGGAGCAGATACCCCGATACGGGAACTCTACCCCTGGTAAGTGATCTTTCCTCTGACATTATGGGCCGCCCTATGGACCTCACTTCTTTCGGACTGATTTATGCAGGGGCACAAAAAAACCTGGGACCGGCAGGTGTCACCCTGGTGGTGATCCGCCGAGACATGCTTGACCGCGTGCCGGACAATCTTCCCACTATGCTTAGATACACTACTTTTAGCGCCAAAAACTCCATGTTCAATACCCCTCCTTGCTTCGCCATCTATGTGGTTCAATTGGTGCTCAAATGGTTAGAAGAAACCGTAGGTGGTCTGGCCAAGATGGAAAAGATAAATAAGGAAAAGGCAGCACTTATTTACAACTACCTCGATAAGAGTGACTTCTACCGGGGCACTGCGGATAAAGAAGACCGGTCCATGATGAATGTCACCTTTCGCTTAGCCGAGCAATCTCTTGAGCAAATATTTGTCGAAGAAGCCCTGGCCAATGATCTGGGGGGTCTCAAAGGGCATCGCTCTGTTGGAGGTTGTCGCGCCTCTCTTTACAATGCCACAGTTCTGGAGGCAGTTGAGGCTCTGGTATCGTTCATGACAGACTTTGAGCGTCGTTATGGTTAAATCCAGCAGGCAGCATCCAGCGATTGATTATGAATAATACCTGCAGTGGATCTGCGATCCAAGCCAACGGCAAGAGCTGCTCAGTCCAAATAATCACGGAGAAACACAATATCGTAATTTAAGCTGATGATCATTTTGCATTTTAACCAATTGCAAAGCTGCCCGCTGCCTCCTGCCAGCTGCTTGCTATCTCCTTTGCACCGCAAAAGGAAATAGCCGTGCTTTTCTATTACCGCATAGATCGCTCCCTGGCTGTCGGTTCCCCCTGGTGCCGCTGGCTGATTTCTCGAGCGCCCACATCCATTGTGCTTAGGTGTAACAGCACCTTCCCCCCCTATCATCCCACCACGAAAATGTGCCTGAGTATCATGCTGGAGGTTTTCAAGGAACGATCCTACCAAGATCTTGTGGACGTGGGGTGCGGAAGCGGTGTTTTAGCGCTAGCTGGCTTGAAACTGGGTGTAGAGCGGGCAGTGGCCCTGGATATAGATCCCCAGGCGCTAAAACTCACCAGAATAAATGGGCAGCTTAATGGATTGGAAAGTAGGCTCATGCTGGTCAAAGGTTCAGCCGAAGCAGTAGCTGGCAGCTTTGATCTGGTACTGGCAAACCTGCCCCTGCACGTGCTCACTGAAAAACTCCCGGAGTTGTGTCGCCTGAGCAAAGCGGGAAGCAGGTTGGTGCTCTCGGGCTTTCAGGATCTGGACAAACCTTTACTGCAAGAAGAACTAAGACGGCAGGGACTGAAAGACAAATCGTGGTTGAGTGCGGATCTCGTTTTTTTCGGCGACTCGCCCACTGGCAGCTTTACCTGGATGGCGGTGCATGCCATTAGAGACCACTAGGCACTATGCACCAGCACACACTTCGCCCCAGGCACTTCTTTGTAATTTTTTGTCATTATACCACTAAAGTGGCTGTTATTAGGCCTGGCGACGGTCAGTTGGGCTGCGCCCGTCATTCGGCCTTACGGCCGTCACTGAGTCATTATGTCCTTACAATAAATGACAGCGAAGCATAATGTCGGCTTTAGCCAAATGACGCCGAAGGCAGATGACCACATATGGCGGGGCAGCAGGCAGACATTTTTACCAAGCCCGGATATTTCATGAATCTCTGTCGCGAGACCATGAAGAGGGCGTACCACCTGGCAACCGCAGGGTGTTGGTTCCGAGGCGTACCTGAACGGTACGTCGCAGGAGCCATCACCCGAGGACGCCAGGAAGGACGGCAATATCCGTGGTCGCAGCAGGTGATTCATGCATTATCCGGGCTAGCTTTTGAATTCCAAGCGTATCTGCTCGGATATCTGGCAAGTAAGGGCAATTACCCTCTCGGCCAGGGTCTCAGTTAAGGTGCCGCAACCACAGGTCGGAGTAATGATCGCCTGCTGGAAGATTCTCTCCCAGGAGAGATCTTTGTCCACCAATTGCTCTACCTGCTGGCGCCAGCGATTGAGCAGGGATTCACTGTTCTCTTGCTCAAGATTGTCCACGTCCAGGGTGGGAACGATACCCCAGGCCACCAGGCCGCCTCGCTCCACAAACGAGACAAGCTCCTGGCGATAGAGGGCAAAGCGTTCAAAATATCCATAGGCGTCGAAGTTGATCACATCCAGTGAGCCACCGAAAAAAAGCGACCAATCGGTGTTAGCGCAAACATGAATGCCGGCGAGACCGCCGGCCCTGTGAATATGACAGACAACTTCATCAAGCATGGTGCCAATATCCTCTGCCGAAACGCTGATAAAGGCAGAAGAGCCAAACCCGGCTAGGGCCGGTTCGTCGATGAATACAATAGTGGGAAGCCCGGAGCGTGCCAATAGTTCAGTCTGCCATTGCGCTTTCAGGGCGAGGGTTTTAACCACCACATCACGGAGTCGAGGATCGTAGAGGGCAAGCTGGTCCTTCTCGTCTTTGAGACCCGCTGTGAGAGTAAAAGGTCCGGTGATCTGGCCCTTTACCGCAGCAGGGCTGGGCTGCTGCCGCTCCAGCCTGTCCAGAAAGGCAAAGAAAGTCCTGCCCGTGTCGTCTCCGAGGCGAAAGCGGGACTGCTCCAAAGGAAGCTCACCATCTGAGGCCGCCAGGTATTCTTCATAGAATCTAAGCAATTCCTCCTCGAAGCTCGGGTCAGAGGTAATGAACAGGGTGCGGTTGTCTCTGCGCACTAGTCCGGGCAGGCCTTCGTTGAACTGAACCATCATTTGTTCAGAAACATAGGGCGAAAGTTGCGGCCAGACAGGAATTTCCACCATCTGGTGAAAAACCAAGTCTAAGGCCCTGTGGTGATCCTTATGGGGCAGACTTCCAATTAGAGTGGCGGCCCCATGAGGATGCCATTTGTCAATATTTTCCGACAAAGCTCGCCCTCCGAGTTTCTCAAGGATTAAACAATGCTGTTCTTTCAGAAAATGAAAGAAACCAGGAATCTGAAATGTGGGTATCACACAGACATGGTTGTGTCAATGCAAGAAGCTAAACTGCGCTAGCCCTGGGGGATTATACCCCTTGAAAAAGGTTGACAAAAAATCGACTATTGATTAGACTGCGTACGCCTGAGCGGGCATAGCTCAGTTGGTAGAGTACGAGCTTCCCAAGCTCGGTGTCGCGGGTTCGAGTCCCGTTGCCCGCTCCATCGGCTCTTCCAGTTGGGCTGGTGAGCTTGGCGGAGGGAACACGGCTGAAAGCCGATGTTCATGTCCCTTTTTGAGGTAGCCTTAGGTGGACAGGGTGCCACCGGCGATGTGCTAACTTCGATTAGTGGATTTTTAGGTTATAGACTTGCTTGCATCAAAAGTCAGCTTTTGTTGTCGATTTAGTTATAATCTAGTCTGCTAAGAGAAGTGGGCGTCAGCCCACTTTTTTTGTATATGAAAGAAGATCAGCAAGGGCAAATCCAGAGGCAGGTGGAAGAAGTTGCCGAGTCCCTTGTCATTTCAGAGGGGATGGAGTTGGTGGACCTCGAGTATCGCAGGGAGGGTCGCCGGTGGATGCTCCGACTTTTTATTGACAAGGAGGGAGGAGTTACCGTTGATGACTGCGCCCGGATTAGCAGGGAGTTGGGCGACCTCTTGGATGTGAAGGATCTTATCCCCCAATCCTATGTCCTTGAAGTATCTTCACCAGGATTGAATCGGCGGATCAGGAAAAAAGAGGATTTTTCTCGGTTTGCCGGGCAAAGGGTGCAGCTCTTGCTATCTTCGCCTAAGGAGGGTCGGAGAAAGATTTTAGGGTACCTAGTTGGAGTTAAAGGAGAAGAGGTAGTTGTGACAGCTCCCGAGGGCCGCTTCTCGGTACCAATTAAGGATATAGCTAAAGCTAATTTGATCTATGAGTTCTAGAGCTTAAGGCAAAGAACTTGCGGGCACGGATAAAAGGTAGATTGGTAGCATGTTGTGAGGATTAATTGATACGAATGTCTAATTTCAAATACTTACTATCTGTCAAAATCTGTGTCCTAATTTAGTAAACGAGGAGAGCAGAGGAAATGATTCAGGATCTGAAAAGGTTAATAGAACAGGTCAGCAGAGATAAAGGCATCGAGAGGGACGTACTTATAGCCACTTTGGAAGAGGCCATGCGGTCTGCTGCCAGGAAAAAATTCGGCCACGATCTTGATTTGGAAGTAGCCTACAATGATGAATTTGGAGAGATTGAAGCGTTTCAATTTAAAGAAGTAGTGGCAGAGGTGGAGGATCCAATTCTGGAGATATCTCTCAAAGATGGCCGCAAATTGGATCCAGAATGTGAGATCGGAGATAGCCTGGGCATAAAATTGGACACCGACACCTTTGGCCGTATTGCTGCCCAATCAGCCAAGCAGGTCATCATCCAGAAGATGAAAGACGCTGAACGAGAGATGATCTACGAAGATTACAAGGATCGTCGCGGCGAAATCATCAACGGTATAGTTCAAAGGCTAGACAAAGGCGGAATTACAGTCAACCTGGGGCGGGCCGAGGCCGTTATCCCTTACCGAGAGCAAGTGCCCCGTGAGACTTACAGAAGGGGGGATCGCATCCGCGCTCTAGTACTTGAAGTCAGCCGGGAGGCGCGAGGGCCTCAGATTATCCTCAGTCGAACCCACCCTGATTTTCTCATCAAGCTTTTTACTCTCGAGGTGCCCGAGATCGCCGAAGGCATTGTCACCATCATGGGAGCAACTCGTGAACCAGGTAGTAGGGCTAAGATAGCTGTCACCTCTAAAGATCCGGATATTGACCCAGTAGGCGCCTGTGTGGGTATGAAAGGATCAAGGGTACAAAGCGTGGTCCAGGAGTTACGAGGTGAAAAAATAGACATTATTGAATACAATCCCGATCCTGCCAAATTCGTCTGTAATGGTTTAGCTCCCGCAGTCATCTCCAAGGTTGTCATAGACCAGGCAAATCGTCTTATGGAGGTTATCGTTCCCGATGATCAGCTTTCCCTTGCCATTGGCAAACGGGGGCAGAATGTCCGCTTAGCCTCAAAACTAACCGAGTGGCGCATAGATGTGAAGAGTGAGAGCAAGTACCAGAAATCACTCAAAGAGGGTTATGATTCACTTCTAGCACTGCCGGGGGTGGGAGATGCTACAGCGGACAATCTCTATGAGGCCGGATTTTCCTCGGCAGAAGAATTGGCTGGGGGCCTGGTGGAAGAGCTAGTGTCCATTCCTGGCATTAGCCAGCAGAAAGCGACGAGGTTCATAGACGCGGCAAAAGAATACCTGGCTGAGCAAACGGAAGTTCAGGCCGAGAAAGAAGAATCTCAGACCAAACCAGAGAAGGTAAAGGCCGAGGAAGAGGAAGCCCAGACCGATGAGAAGGAAAAAGGTGAAGAAGATGATGAAGCATAGTGCTTGAGCTTTCTGCCAGCCAGAGTGGAATAATCTTCAAGAATCTGGTTTGTGGCGACCTTCGCGCAAGGATGGAATATTTGAAAGTTGGGCCAGATGGGAACTGAATAGGGCTAATGGGGAGGAAAGGAATACAGCCGCAACGAACCTGCATTGTCTGTCGAGGCAAGAGAGCGAAGGGAGAACTTTTGAGGCTAGCCTTGGATGATAATGGCAGAGTTTATTGGGACCAACGGCAACTCCACCATGGACGTGGTGCTTATGTATGCCCCAGACCTGAGTGCCTGACGGGAGTGAAACTGGCACACCTGAACAGGGCCTTTCGCCAAAGACTGTCTGCAGATTCGTGGAATCGAGCCATTGTACTGGTGGCGGCTCTCAAGGGGTGTGAGGCCCACTTATAAAAGAACTGAATTAGGCCGGGCACTCAAGAGCGGGGTTGTCAATTTTAGCAAGTACTAGATTAATAGAAGCCGGGGGATTGCATGGCGAAGATGAGGGTGTACGAATTGGCAAAAGAATTGGACATGCCCAATAAGGACTTGGTTGATAAAATCAATAGCTTGGGCATTCAAATCAAAGGGCACATGAGCTCTTTGGAAGAAGAAGAGGCTCAACTAGTGAGAGACACGGTAACGGGCAAGTCCCAGCAGTTGATTGTGGAAAAGAGGGTTAGACGCGGAGTTATTCGCAGACGTCGAAAAGTCGTTAAGGCCGAGCCAACCCATGAACCGGTGGAAGCCGAAATCACACCAGAAGCGGTAACCCCCCCCGAGACTCCAGCCGAAATACAGCTCGAGGAAGTAGCACCAACTGAAGAACCATTGGAGGAAGAGTTGCCAACCGTAGTGGAGGAGGAACCAACCCCCGAAGTTGAAGCAGAAGTAGCTGAAGAGGCTAAGGTCGATAAGAAAGTAAAAGAGAAAGTTGAAGAAAAGGAAAAGAAAGCAAAGAAACCTCGGCGACGGGTCAAGAGGGAGCCTGCGGCCAAAATAATTAAGCTTCCAGAAAGGGTCACGGAAGTAGCTCCAGAGGAAGAGGTCAAACCAGGGAAAGAGGTCAAACCAGGGAAAGAGGTCAAACCAGAGAAAGAGGTCAAAGCAGAGGAAAAGACTGAAACTCTAGCAGTTGAGCCTGCGCCACCATCGGTTACCGCTGAGCCTGAGGCAGAAAAAAAGCCTGGCAAAGCAAAGAAAAGGAAAGGTAGGCGGGGACGAGTTGAGGAGGAAGATGACCGTCCAGTCAGGAGGAGACTGCCGAGCCGTCGCAAAGAGGTAATTAGCGGGGAGGACCTTTATGAAAGAAGGACTATTCCGGGCCGGGTTATGAAAGGACGGAGGGTAGCTCGAGCAGTTGCCAAAGACGTCAAGAAAACCGAGATCACAGTACCTAAGGCTGTCAAACGGCGGCTAAGACTTGACGAGGCCATAACCGTTGGTAATCTCGCCAAGCGCATGGGAATCAAGGCTACCGAGGTCATCAGAAAGCTAATGGAATTAGGCCTCATGGCAACCCTTAACCAGGCAATCGATTTTGATACAGCCGCTCTTGTGGCAGCGGAATTTAACTACGAGACGGAGAAGACTAGTTTTGAGGAAACAGAAATCATCCAAGCCACACCCGATCGGGAGGAAGATCTCAAACCTCGACCTCCGGTTGTAACCATCATGGGACACGTTGATCATGGCAAGACCTCCCTGCTTGATGCCATCAGGGAGACCAAAGTGACGGAACGTGAGGCGGGAGGTATTACCCAGCATATTGGCGCCTACAATGTCAGCCTCGAGGGTGGGCGAGTTGTATTTTTGGACACGCCGGGGCATGAAGCCTTCACCGCAATGCGGGCCCGCGGTGCCCGGGTAACGGATCTGGTTGTTTTAGTGGTGGCGGCGGACGATGGGGTCATGCAGCAAACGGTTGAGGCAATCAACCATGCCCAGGCGGCAGATATTCCCATACTGGTGGCTATTAACAAAATTGACAAAGAAAACGCCAATCCCGATAAGGTAAAACGGGAGCTGGCTGAGAGAGGACTTAGTCCAGAGGAATGGGGTGGCGAGACCACCATGGTGGAAGTCTCTGCCAAGAAGAAGATAGGTTTGGATGAATTGCTCGAGTTAATACTGCTACAAGCAGAACTTATGGAACTTAAGGCCAATCCTAACAAAAAATCAAGAGGCCGGGTGATCGAGGCTAGACTGGACGTAGGCAAAGGGCCCTTGGCTACCGTTTTGGTGCAAGAGGGAACTTTGCGAGCCGGAGATCCCTTCGTTTGTGGGACTTTCCACGGAAGAGTGCGAGCCATGTTAGACGACTTGGGACGCAAAGTAGAACAAGCGGAGCCCTCAATGCCGGTGGAAGTTCACGGTATATCAGGGGTGCCACAGGCAGGTGACGAGCTTGTGGTTGTGGACGATGAGAGGCAGGCAAGACAGGTGGCAAGTCACAGGCAGCTGAAGCTCCGTGAAGCTGAGCTTTCTCGGACGACCAAGGTGACCTTGGACAACCTTTTCGCCCGGATTAAAGAAGGACAAACCAAAGAGCTTAAGATGGTGCTCAAAGCTGATGTTCAGGGCTCTCTGGAGGCTATCATAGACTCCTTGAACAACCTCAGTACCGAAGAAATCAAAGTTAACGTTATTCATAGCGCTGCAGGAGCAGTAACTGAGACTGACGTAATGTTGGCCTCCGCTTCTGACGCCATAGTTATTGGCTTTAGCGTTAGGGCTCCGCAGAAAGTTCAAGAGCTGGCCGAAGCTGAGAATGTGGATCTGCGGTTCTATGACGTCATCTATCAATTGGTTGCTGATGTAAAAGATGCAATGGAGGGAATGCTGGAGCCCATCTACAAAGAGCACTTCATGGGTAGCGCCGAGGTACTTAAGACCTTCACCATCTCCCGAGTTGGTACAGTGGCTGGCTCGATGGTCAATGAAGGCCGGGTGGAAATGGGCGCTAAGATCCGGGTCTTACGGGACAATGTGGTGATCAATGACAGTAGGATCGCCTCACTCAGACGCTATAAAGATGAAGTCAAGGAGGTAAAGGCAGGTCAAGACTGCGGCATAATCATTGAGAAGTTCAACGATGTCAAGATTGGGGACATCCTGGAGACCTATACGGTGGAAGAGATTAGACCTGTCCTGGAATCTGGTAAGGGTAGTAAAAAGTCGGAATAGAGTAGGGGCAAAAGAAATAGCCACAGAGGGCCAAGGGATTTGAGATGTGAGATGTGGGATCTGAGATGCAAGCAGATACAAAATCGTCTGACCCCATATCTCACATCTCACCTTACATATCTGTTGTTCTTTGTGCTCTTTGAGGTGATGAGTTGTTTTTCGCTGAGGAACGGCTATGGTTGTGGGGGTTGCAAAGCTAAGCCTGCGCTTGCCAGGTAACAAATCCCTCAAAGGGAAACGTAAGGTTATAAAGAGTATTCGCGAAAGGTTGCGCCAACGTTTCAATCTGGCAGTGGCCGAGACCGACGCCCAAGATCTATGGCAGAGTGGAGAGTTAGGGCTTGTGGCAATCGGCAACCAGGCCGGATACATTGACTCAAAATTGGACAAGGCGATCAATTTTGTCGAGAATATGCAACTTGCTGAAATTGTGGATATACAAAGGGAATTGATTCATTTTTGATGAATATTCGCAGGTGGACTAGCGGTAATGATCAATTCCCGTCAGTTGACCGTAGTCAGTAGTCCGTTGCACAAAAGGCATAGGGCATGGAGCATTTACTCGCTGGCAATTGACCAAAAGGCCTAATCCAAAAACGCTGCCTGCTGCCAGTTGCCCGCTCCTCGCTGATTAAAACGCTATGCCCTTTGCGGTGAACACAGTGAGCCAAGACAACGGACAACAAGCACCGGACACTAATGGAACACAAAAGAGCGGACCGGATTGCAGATCTCATCTTGAAAGAGCTGGCTGAGGTGCTATTCCGCAGGGTGAAAGATCCCCGCCTGGCTGGCATCACCTTGACCAATGTTGAGGTTTCGCCGGACCTTCGACATGCCAAGGTATATTACAGTCTCTTAGGTGATGATGAGAAAAGAAGTGAAACAGCTGTGGGTCTAGAAAGGGCAAAAGGATTTGTCAAACGTGAACTGGGTAAACGCTTACAGCTAAGGCGAATTCCTGACATCTCATTTTACTTTGACGCTTCTCTTGAACATGGATCCAATATTGACCGGCTACTTGCTGAGCTCAAGGAATCTGACCATTGATAGAGGCCATTGCCAGAGAGCTTAGAGACAACAAACGTTTTCTCCTGACTACCCACGTAAACCCAGATGGTGACGCCATAGGCTCGTTAGGGGCCCTCGCCTTGGTGCTTGAGGATATGGGCAAAGAGGTGGTGGCCTACTGTCAGGATGAGATCCCAGGGTTTCTGCGATTTCTCCCCTATTCAGATCGGATAGTAAGGGAGATCCAGGGCCCCGATAGATTTGATGTGGCGGTGGTCCTGGACTGCGGGGAACTTGACCGGATCGGCAACGCTGCTGATGTCCTCCAGAACATCGAGAAAATCATCCATATCGACCACCATAGCTCAAGCGATGATTTCGGCCAGCTGAATCTAGTTCGACCAGAGTGCAGTAGCACAGCGGAAATTCTCTACGAAATTATTCAGGCGATCCCCGCTTCCTTGAGCAAGAAAGCTGCAGAGAACATTTACACTGCTATCCTGACAGACACGGGATCTTTTCGCTTTGCCAACACCACGGCAAGAGCTCTGGACATAGCCGCAGAAATGGTGGCCCTGGGAGTGGCACCGGACAAGATTGCCAGTGAGGTCTACGATAGTATGAGCCCTGAGCGGTTGCGATTGTTGGCCAGAAGTTTAAACACACTGACTTTACGAGCCAATGGGCGGTTGGCTACCATGCTAGTGAGCCGGCAAATGCTGGAAGAGACTGAGACAACGGTCATGGACACCGATGGTTTCGTCAATTATCCAAGAGGTATAAGCACCGCTGAAATGGCTATTTTTTTCAGAGAGATGGATTCGGGCAAGGTAAACGTCAGCTTGAGGTCGCGGGGTAAGCTGAATGTCGCCGAATTTGCCCGCAGCTATAACGGCGGTGGCCATCACAATGCGGCAGCATTTCGTGCCGAGGGGTCTTTGCCCGAAGTGGTGGAGAAAATTTTAGCAGCGGCAGAAGAATTCATTGCTGGAGGGTCGCAGTGAATTTGAGCCGAAGTTTGCAGCCAAAAGAGCAAGCCCTCGGGCAGGGTAAATTCACCGCTAATGGGGTTGTGGTTTTAGATAAACCGACAGGTTTGACCTCCCATGATGTGGTTAAAGAGGTAAAAAGAACACTGGGAGCGGCCAAGGTGGGACACAGTGGCACTCTGGATCCCTTTGCCACGGGAGTTCTCATTATACTGATCAACGGGGCTACAAAGCTCGCTCCCTTTCTCCTAGACCAAGAGAAGAGCTATCGTTTTAGTGTTCATTTTGGAGTTGAGACTGATACCCAGGACAACACCGGCAGGGTGGTGGCTACCCATCCATGCGTGGCCTTGTCGAAGGGGGAAATCAGAAGGGCCTGTTCTGCTTTTGTGGGCGAAATCGAGCAGACCGTACCCCGCTTTTCAGCCGTCCGTGTTGGCGGACAAAGACTTTATCAATTGGCGCGCCAAGGTGTCCATGTAAAACCACCCTGTCGCACAGTGAAGATCAAAAGTCTTGACCTCTGCGACTTGAACTGGCCTGAGGTCACATTTGAGGTCACTTGCTCTAAAGGAACTTACGTGCGAAGCCTGGGAGTGGATCTGGCCCTTCACTTGAACTGCAATGGGCATGTGAGTAAGTTGCGCCGGCTGGCAAGTGGAAGATTTGATCTGAAACAGGCCTTGCCTTTAGAGCAATTCAAGGAAATCGTCGAAAAGGGCGAGCTTGGCCCAAGGCTGATCACTCCAGCAGAGGCACTGGCTGACTATCCTGAATTAAGAGTTAGTTATGGGGTTGCCAACAATATCCGCCAAGGAGGTAGTCCGAGCTCCACAGAGTTTTTTGAACCTAAACCCAGCCTGGAAGGGCCCTACAGGGTCCTGGACCCCGATAATAAGCTAGTGGCCATGGTTGCCAAATCGGGTCAAGCCAGCAATGGTGGGCACGCAGGTGAGATCACATTCAAGACTTTACGCGTTTTTGGGCTAATTTCTTAGGGTGAATCTGAAATTTTGGAAAAAAGCCCCCCTATCTTGGAAAAAATTTTTTGTGGAATGGTGAATAAGCTAAAGGTGTGAAACACGAGGAGGTATTAACGGTGGCACTTACTGCTGAAAGGAAAAAGGAAGTAATAGAGGTCTTCAAGACACATGAGACCGATACTGGATCTCCGGAGGTGCAGATAGCTTTGCTCAGCGAGCGGATCAACTATCTCACTGAGCATTTCAAAACTCACCAAAAAGACCATCATTCAAGGAGAGGATTGCTGAAACTGGTAGGGCAGCGTCGCCGTCTCCTAGACTATCTCAAACGTAAAGACATTGATCGTTATCGAGTGGTTATTGAACGACTGGGTCTTCGTCGTTAATCAAGACAGGAGTCCATTCATTGTTATGGCGGGAATCTCTTGGCAATCTATACCAAGAAAGCCCCATGTGCTGAGTGGAAAAATGTCCATTAGAGGCAGCTTTGCCAAAAAAGTGAGATCCGCAAAAGTCGCCATAGATTGTTTTTTAATGGCCTGTTGCTAAATAAAGCTGCCGAGGTAAAGGAAACAAAATTATGAAGGAAATCGTTGAAATCGAAGTGGGTGGCAGAAAATTCAGCCTGGAGACCGGGGAGCTGGCAAAGCAAGCAAGTGGTGCCGTATTAGCCAGCTACGGAGAAACGGTTGTTCTCATTACTGCGGTTGGTGAGGACAGGGTACGTGAGGGCATTGATTTCTTGCCGCTTAGTGTGGACTATATGGAAAAGGGCTTTGCCGTGGGAAGAATACCTGGCGGTTTTTTCCGCCGCGAAATCGGTCGCCCCAGCGAGAGAGAGACCCTGACTTCCCGCCTTATTGATCGGCCAATCCGGCCCCTTTTCCCGAAGAAATATCGAAATGAAATCCAGGTAATCGCCACGGTGCTTTCTGCCGACCCCGATAACGACCCGGGAATGGTAGCAATAGTGGGGGCATCCGCGGCACTGGAGATTTCCGACATACCCTTTCAAGGACCGATAGGTGCTGTAAGGGTAGGTCGAGCCAATGGTCAGCTGATAATCAACCCAACTGCAGTCCAATTGGAAATGAGTGACCTCGATGTGGCTGTGGCGGGCAACCGTCAGGGAATCGTCATGGTGGAGGGTAACGCCCAATTTGTCAGTGAAGATGATTTGTTGGAGGCCCTCTATTTCGCCCATGAAGCAATCCAGCCCATCCTGGATATGCAGGAGAGCCTGAAATCCCGCTGCGGCAGGAGTAAAAAGACATTCAAGCCCCTCGAGGAAGATCAAACTCTAGCTGCCAGGGTGGCAGAGCTTTCCCAACAGCGCATTGAGGAAGCCAACACCACTGCCGAGAAAGAAGCCCGCTATCTGCTCAGGAGTGCCATGATCCAGGAGATCATGGAAAAACTCGGACCGGACTTTGCTGAAAAAGAGTCAGAAGTTCGAGAGATTGTCTATAACCTGGAGAAGAAGTTTGTGCGAGAGATGGCACTTGCCCGTAAGACCAGGATAGACGGCAGAGGGCCCAAAGACATTCGGCAGATTGATTGTCAGGTTGGTCGCTTGCCCCGTACCCATGGTTCCGGACTTTTCACTCGCGGTGAGACCCAGGTGCTCTCTGTGGTGACTTTGGGATCCTCCGCCGACGAACAAAAGATCGAGGCTTTGGAAGGTGATGAGTTTAAGAGTTTCATGCTCCACTATAATTTTCCACCCTATTGCGTAGGGGAGGCCAGGTTTCTTAGGGGACCTAGCCGGAGGGAAATTGGTCATGGGGCTCTGGCTGAGAGAACCCTGAAAAGAGTAATTCCCTCCCATGAAGATTTCCCCTACACAGTGCGGGTGGTGGCGGAGGTGTTAGAATCCAATGGTTCCTCCTCCATGGCCTCGGTGTGTGCCAGTTCCCTTGCCCTTATGGATGCGGGAGTGCCGATGAAAGAAGCCGTGGCTGGAATCGCCATGGGTCTGATCATGGAAGATGACCGGGTCGCCATTCTCAGCGATATCCTCGGCGATGAGGACCACCTGGGAGACATGGACTTCAAGGTCACCGGTAGCTCCAAAGGAGTTGTAGCCCTGCAGATGGACATCAAGGTTGCGGGAGTAACACGGGAGGTCATGCGTCAGGCCTTATTTCAGGCCAAGGAGGGGCGGCTTCACATTCTGGAGGAGATGAACAAGACCATATCGGTGCCTCGTGAAGAACTCTCACCTTACGCACCTAGGGTTCTGAGCATTCAAATACATCCGGACAAAATCCGCGACGTCATCGGTCCCGGCGGCAAGATAATTCGCAATATAATCGCCGAGACCAACACCAAAATTGATGTTGAAGACGACGGTAAAGTGACCATTATGAGTCCCGACCTGGCCGGCTGTGAAAAGGCGGTGGAGATGATCGAAAAGCTTACGGCTGAAGCAGAGGTTGGTGGTCTTTATCTGGGGAAGGTACGGAAAATTACTGACTTTGGGGCTTTTGTTGAGATACTTCCTGGAACTGATGGTCTGATACACATTTCGCAGTTGGATCACAAACGGGTCCAAAAAGTCAGAGACGTGCTTAACGAAGGAGACGAGGTATTGGTCAAAGTGCTGGAAATAGATAGAGACGGACGAATTCGTCTCAGTCGAAAAGCCGCTCTAGGAGAATCTCTTAGCAAAGTGCGCAACTAAGGGCTCACTGCGTTCGCCGCATGGAGCATGGCGCATGGCGCATGGAGTTTTTTATTTTATCTCTATGCCCTATGCCCCATGCTCTATGCCATCAATTAGGGAACTGAAAATTGTATCAGAAAACTGTTCTAGCTAATGGTATGCGGGTGGTGACTGAGTGGATTCCCCATCTGCATTCAGTTTCCATGGGTATCTGGCTGAATTTGGGCTCCCGGGATGAAACAGAAAATGAAAGTGGACTGACCCATTTCATTGAGCACATGCTCTTCAAAGGGACACAAAGGAGAAGTGCTCAGGAGATTGCCAAACAGCTTGATGCTGTGGGGGGCATGTCCAACGCCTTCACCAGCAAAGAGAATACCTGTTTTCATGCAAAAGTGCTGGATACTCACCTACCCCTAGTGGTGGACATACTATCCGACATCTTCCTACATTCCGTTTTCGATCCCGCAGAAGTTGAACGGGAGCGAGAGGTGATCCTCCAAGAAATAAACATGGTGGAGGAAACTCCTGACGAATATGTGCATATACTTTTCAATCGCAACTTCTGGGATGGCAATCCACTGGCTCGCCCGATTTTTGGCAGCATAAAGACAGTGCAGAGCTTTACCAAGGAGATGATTCTGGGCTACTTGAATAGGGGCTACCATCCTGATCGCATCGTTTTGAGCGCAGCCGGCAACTTGGATCATGAAAAATTTCTCCAACTGGTGGAACCTGCCTTTAACAATATAAAGAGACATTCACATACTCTCAATCGGAAGGTTCCCACTATCAGCTCCAGGGTTGAACTTTATCCAAGGGATCTAGAACAGGTCCATCTGTGCCTTGGCGCCAGGGGGACATCGTTGGTTGAAAAGGAGCGCTACAGCTGCAGTATATTAAATGTAATCCTCGGCGGAAGTATGAGTTCACGTCTGTTTCAAGAGGTGAGGGAACGGCGGGGACTGGCCTATTCGATCTACTCTTTCCTCTCTTCCCACAGCGATGCTGGGATGGTGGGAATTTATGGGGCGGTGAGGCCTCAAAATATCAAGGAAACTCTTGACTTGATTCGCCATGAACTAAGCCGCTTCAAAGAAGATCCCATTAGTGACGCCGAACTGCGAGCCGCAAAAGAGCATATCAAGGGAGGGATCTATCTGGCCGCAGAAAATACAGACAATCGGATGAGCCGTCTTGCAAAAAACGAGTTTATTTTCGACCGTTTTGTTCCCTATGAAGAAATAGAAGCTGGTCTTGAAAGTGTTACGATTGAAGAGGTTCAGGCCCTAGCTCAACAACTCTTCCGGCCAGAGTACATGTCTTTGGTGCTGCTGGGACAGGTAGATGGCCTAAATGTAGACCAATCCTATTTGAATATTTGAGCCCAGCAGCTTTGGGGATTTGAGATTTTAGATTGCAGATTGAGGCAAAATGAAGCTATAACAATCTGCAATCAGTAGACCTACCATGACCAAAGCAAATCCAAGGACAATAGCCCCAAACCAAACACTCTCCATTCCTATCACTCGCCTTAGGGGAGATGCTGACCAAGACCTACCATTACCTCAATATATGAGTAGTGGGGCAGCAGGAATGGACCTTTTCGCTGCGGTGGATGAAGATGTGACCATTCAGCCCCAAGCAGCTGCTTTGGTACCAACCGGCCTAGCGGTGGCCATACCCGAGGGATTCGAAGGACAGGTGAGAGCCCGCAGTGGCTTGGCTGTTGCCCATGGTCTTGCAGTGATCAACGCACCTGGAACCATAGACAGCGATTACCGGGGGGAAATCAAGGTGGCTCTGATCAATTTGGGTGAAAACCCTTTCACCATTCGCCGGGGCGACCGTATTGCCCAGATGATCGTTAACCGGGTGTACCGGGTACAATGGGAACTCAAGGAAAGTCTGGAGACAACCGAACGAAATGAAGGGGGCTTTGGGCACACCGGCCGCTAGGCTTAGCGGAAATTCTAAATCCGAAGCACGAAGCACCAAACAAATCCGAAATACAAATGTGCAAATGTTCAAAAGAAAATCGAATAAATGAATGACTTTGCAGTTTTGGTCATTTGGATTTTGAAAATTTGAATTTGCCCTTCGACTCGGCTCAGGGTGGTGAGCTTGTCGAACCATTTAGGATTTAGATATTAGATATTCGGATTTAAACCTGGCTTGCGAATTAGAATAGCCTGTAAACAGGGGCTAAAGTGGGAATAACGCTGTCGGTCTTAGCTAGTGGCTCGAGAGGCAATAGCATCTACCTCGCAACTGAGAGGGTGCGCCTACTTATAGATGCCGGGCTAAGTGGACGGGAGACAAAGCGGCGACTGGCGACTATGGGTGTGGACCCCAAAGATCTTGCTGGAATCATCATCACTCATGAGCATCTGGACCACGTTCGAGGCCTAGGTAGTCTGGCAAGGAGGTACAGACTGCCGGTTTATCTCAACCAGCCAACCTATGCTCATCTGCCGGAGACGGTGGGGCGACTGGGGGAGAAAGTGGAGTTTTGCACTGGCAGGAGTTTCTCCCTTGGAGACATGATCATTCATCCTTTTGCCATTTCGCACGATGCCGCAGACCCGGTAGGGTTTGCTTTGCACAATGGCTCGGTAAAGGTTGGAGTTTGCACGGACCTGGGAGCGGCTACCAACTTGGTCCGTCGCCATCTTGAACAGTGCTCCATTTTGATTCTGGAGGCAAACCATGATGTTGAGATGCTGAAAAATGGTCCCTATCCCTGGCCGGTGAAGCAGCGAATTAGAAGTAGATTCGGCCATCTTTCCAATGAGCAGTCGGTAAAAGTTCTCTCTCAAGTTTATAGCGAAAATCTACAAGAGGTTATCTTTGCTCATATGAGTGAGACCAACAATTCCTCAGAGAGGGTCTTGAATGCCTTTACTAGTGAGCTTTCCCGCCAGATGCGGGACCGTCTGAGGATCACCCTGGCCTGCCAGCACCATCCGGTTGATCCCATAGTTGTTTTCTAAGTAGCTGTTTCCAAGTTAAAATATTATGAGGACCTAAAGATGGCCCATATACTGGTACTTGATGATGAGCTTGATGCAGTGGTTTTGCTCAAGAGGCTCTTTGAGGGAAAAGGGCATAAAGTTTTTGGTTTTACCGATGAAGAGGAAGCAATAGGGCACGCCAGAGCCAATAGCGTGGATCTAGCCATTATAGACATCCGACTGAAAAAAATACTCGGAGTTGAGGTGCTCGAAGAACTAAAAAAAATTACACCCCAGATCCGAGCAGTATTGTTGACCGGTTATCCTACTTTGGAGACGGCCCAGAAAGCCTTCGAGTTAGGAGTGAGTGAATATCTGGTCAAACCGGTCGATATCGACGAACTAGAGGAAAAGGTAGAGAAGATTCTGAGTTTTGGGAAAGAGTGAACTCAGAAAAGGCTGGCCTCCAGAGGCGATTGGTGGGTTTGTTAGGCTATGTATGTGAGCAATTTGTTTAAACACTGGACTCATAAAATTTTCGATCCCAGCCTTCTGGCCAAGGAGAAATATGAAGCTTTTAGAAATTTGCTGGAGTACGACAAAAAGAGCCATGAGCTAATCGCCGAAATCGAACAAATCTACTACGATCAGCTCAAAGTCGATTTTGCTGCAATAGAGCGCACTTTGAAGGAGTTGTCCTTGTCTGTGGCCAAGGTTGTCGAGTCGCTCAGCGAAATCTGCCCTACTTGTTACCCGAGACTTGATAATTACTTCCGTAAAATAGATGTCAAGATAAAACAAATCTTGGCCCCTGATTTGCCCGACTCCTCTCCACCCTTCGTTCTGTCCCTAGATCAATTGACCCTTGAGAGCCACCTGTTGGTTGGCGGAAAGGCTTTTAACTTGGCCGCCAACCGAAAAAGTTTGGGCCTCCCCGTGCCCCGCGGCTTTGTAATTACCGCTAACTCCTACAATTGCTTCCTGGAAACCAACAATCTCCGCGAGAGAATTGATGATAAGCTGGCCCGCCTGGACATCAATTCTGCCAGTTCATTGGAGAAAACATCCAAGGTTTTGGTGGAACTAATACTTTCAGCCCGGGTACCCATAGCCATCGAAGAGAAGATCACCACTGCTCTCAAAGAAATGAGAAAAGAGCATAAAGGAAGACTCGGGGTGTCAGTACGAAGTAGCGCTGTGGGCGAGGACGGGGCGGCATCCTTTGCTGGTCAGTACGAGTCAGTGCTCAACGTGGAACCCAATCTAGTGGTCCTGGCATACAAAGAGGTAATTGCCAGCAAGTATTCGCCAAGGGCCCTTAACTATCGCATCAACTACGGGCTGTCGGACCGAGAGACTCCCATGGCGGTACTGGTCTTGGAAATGATTGATGCCGGGGCGAGCGGGGTGGTCTACACGGTGGATCCTGAAGACCCAGAAGATGATACCGTAGTGATCCACTGCACATGGGGTCTGGGCAAGTTGCTCGTCGATGGCAGTGTCACCCCTAGCGTTATCAGGGTAAAGAGGGAACCACCCTGTAAACTCGAGCGCGACGATGAAATATTTCAGCCTGTCAAAGCGATCTCTGCAAGTGCAGGAGGAATTCAAATAGTCTCAGGGGTGAACGATCTGCCGGCGAACCTGGCCTTGGATGATGATTCTGCTCGCAAGTTGGTTGAGTGGGCAATCAGACTGGAGGATTTTTACGGGGTCCCTCAGGACATCGAGTGGTGCATGGACAATCAAGGCAAGCTTGTCATTCTTCAGTCCAGACCACTCCATATAGAAGATGTCGAACCGGAGATGATTGATTGTAGCAACATCGGGGTGGACAATCGGGTGTTACTCTCAGGAGGCAATAGGGCTTGCGGCGGCATTGCCGCTGGTGAGGTCTACAAAGTTAAAGGACCCAAAGATCTGGAGACTCTTCCTAAGGGAGCAATCGTAGTGGCCAAGGTGCCGTCGCCGGATTTGGTAAAAGTGGTAGGAAAAATCGCTGCTGTTATAACTGATGTTGGCAGTCCGGCAGGGCACTTTGCCTCGGTGGCCAGAGAGTTTGGCATTCCCACCCTGGTAAATACTGGTCATGCCACGAGCACACTCACAGCGGGAGAAAAAGTCACGGTTTATGTAGACGCTAAGTTGGTTTACCAAGGTGTTGTGCAGCAGCTCCTGGAGAGTGCTTGTGGAGCCAGATCCTTACTGGTTGGCAGCCCCTTAATGGCGACCATGAAAGAAGTTCTCGACTACATCTCTCCCCTTAATCTTGTTGATTCCACGGCAGAATCCTTTGTTCCCGAGGGCTGTGAGACCTTGCACGACATTCTAAGATTCGCCCATGAAAAGAGCGTCTATGAGATGTTCTCTCGCGGGGGACGGGGAAGGAGAGGGAAAAAGGGCGTAAAAAAGCTGATTTCAGAAATTCCCATAACAGTTCATCTACTTGACGTGGGTGAAGGTCTCCGGCAGGAGGCTGGAACCAAAAAAGTGGTAGAGTTGGAGGAGATCGCCAGCGTGCCATTCAGGGCCCTTTGGAAGGGGCTCGGGCATCCCGACCTCTACTGGGACCCCAAACTTAAACACTTCGACTGGGAGGAGTTCGACCGGATAAGTGCTGGTATCGTGCCTTTGGACAGTTTGGGCAGTTATGCTATCTTATCCGCCGACTATCTCAATCTTAACATTCATTTCGGTTATCATTTTGTGGTCTTGGACACTTTGTGTGGTGAAGACTATGATAACAACTACATTATGCTCAGATTCGCCGGAGGAGGTGCAAAACCTTACTCCCGCTCACTCCGGGTGAAGTTTCTGGAAGAGATTCTCTCAAAACTCGGCTTCAGAACAGAGACTAAGGGTGATCTCATCGAGGCTCAGTTCACCAGGGATGATAAGTCGGCCATAGAGGCCAAGCTGGAGAATATCGGTCTGCTCCTCGGTTGCACCCGACTATTGGACATGGCTCTCAAAGATGAAAAGGACGTTGAGCCCTTAGTCAACAGATTTTTAGTGGGAGACTACAATCTCTCGCCCATAGGGAAAAGATAGCTTCAAAATGGCAGCCTACAGACTTCACTGGATTACGGAATACCTGGCCGTGGGCCATGCACCCATGTCCTACGATGAGTTGGAATCCATTCGCAGTCAAGGCATCGATGGCATCGTTAACCTCTGCGGTGAGTTTTGCGATCTCCATAAGATAGAATCAGATCAAGGATTTGAGGTTTACTATCTGCCCACTTGTGACGATGAGGCGCCAACCATACCGGACTTGGAAAAAGCACTCGATTGGCTGGATGAAGCAATATATTTAGGTAAGAAAATCTTAGTCCATTGCCGTCAAGGAATAGGAAGATCAGGAACGTTTATCACCGCCTATCTCTTACGCAAAGGCTTCGGCATGAAGCTTGCCAGGAAAAAGGTAGAGAAGACCAGGGCAGGCTTCACAAGCTTTACCCAATGGAGACTGTTAAGAAAGTACAAGAAGAATTCCGGTGAACTAACTTTTAGGGTGCCCTCTCTGGAGACTAAACGAACCGTAGATCTCAAACCATTCTTTCAAGATTACGAAATTCTGCTGGAACAGGTAGACGCTGCCTTTAAAAAGGCAGCAGTAGAGGAAAGCTCGCTTTTGAGTTGCGGGTGGGAAACAGAGGCTTGCTGCTTCCGTTTGGTGGATCTAGAGCTAGTGGAGGCTGCTTATTTGAGCCACAAGATGAATAAAACTCTCCAAACCTCAGAAAGGAAAGCAGCCATAGAGAGGGCTATTGGGGTAACCAAGAGGTTGCGGGAACTCGGAAGGCGGCTCGAGCAGGAGGGTCGCCAAGCTAATAATAGTGAGGAGACCCTTCACCTTTTATATGAACGGGAAAAGATCAAATGCCCTCTCAACCTTGAGGGCAAGTGTATTCTTTATGACGCCAGACCCATCTGCTGCAGGATGCATGGTCTTGAAATCTCGGCTGGAGTAAAAGGGGGGATTGCCGCAGATCTAGCCCAGAAAGGAAAACGATTTAATCCTGAAGCAGATTTGGCTGAGGTTCAGCAATCACTGCAGAGACTTTCAATAAACGTCTTGCATGCCTTGACCTCGATTCTCCCCAAAGACAATGGACCTACCTTTACCCTACCCAGCGCAGTAACCGGCAGATTTGTCCAGGAATATTTTCAATGGCTTGCGACTTCTAATAGTGATTCCTAGCAAACCTGGTCTTTCCTGCCTGGTCAAATCTTAATGGCTTTACCGGTAGACATCTCCAGCGGTCCTTAAGTACTAGAGTGACAGAAAATTCCAAATAGCAAAGCACAAATCCCAAACAAATCACAATGAGCAATCCGCCTCCGGCGGACCAAACCTGTCTTGTGTTTTGGTCATTAGATATTGGAATTTGAGATTTGTTTAGGATTTGGTGCTTGGAGTTTGGGATTTCATAAACTCCGCCACTCCATTACTCCAATCTTGTAATGTTCTGGTGCTTGCTCCTGGCTGCTGAAATCTAGTTTCTGACTCCTTCACTTTTTTCGGGCATTAGGTCAGAAAAGGTCATCATTCTTTCTGATTTTTCTTTGTCAGCCGCATCAAGCTGCTTCTGAACGGTACTAAAATATGGAAGATAACGTCTGATGTTTTTAAAGAGAATCCTGGCAAGAATGTAACAGAGCAGAAAGGTGGGGAAGTAGCCTATGGTTGGCAAAATAGTTTCGACAGGGTAAGGCAGAGGGAATTCCACCTGGCTGAAACGGGTTTGCATCCACGCAAGGGCGAAAAAGGCAGGCCACAGAGAGGAAGCTGAATAGGCAATCATATTAAAGAAGTATTTACCAAAAGCGTCGTTGGCCGTATCATTGCAAGCCTTATAGCTCTTCTTGTCCCTATGCTTGAGTGCCATGATGGATAAGTTGTTCATTTTCACCATGTCATCAGTAATGGTATTAACGTGAATTTTGTTGTATCTGAGTGCCAGAGAGATGGTTAGTTCACCTAAAATAACGCTAATCAGGGCAAGAATGAAGGTGCCCAACAGGTAGTCCAGGAATGTCAAACCCGTGAGCCTATAAAACTGGATCAGGACTTCATCAATGTTTACCAGCCAACCTCCTATTGCATTCATGGGATTAAAACCTCTGGTTTTTTTCTTGACCATAGAGGGCACTGATATTCATGGTCTGCGCGGTCATTGTGCCCTCTGTGGTCCATGCGGTTATTTTGTTTCTCTAGTGAAAATGTAGCTGTTCTAATAAGGTGGCACCCAGCTGTGGCCGAAGAAGCCCTTGGAAAAATAGCGAAGGCCCACATAGATGGCCAAGACCACAAAGAGCCGCTTTAGCCAGATGTCAGGGATGTACTTGGAGGTTCTCGGTCCGATCATGGAACCTACAAAGATTCCCACCAGCTCAGCGCCGATCAGGCTCCAATGGACCACAGCGCCTTTAAGGACCATAAAGCCGAAGATACTTACGATCATACCCACAAGCACGGTTAGGGCGGAGGTTCCGGCAACAAGATACATGGGCAACCCTACAACACTGGTGATGAAGGGCACGTAGAGAAAACCACCACCAATGCCCAGAAAGGAAGCCAGGGCGGCAATAAAGAGGCCACCCACTATGGGCCAGAGGGGATTAAAGCTGAATTCGACCCCGAAAAAGGTGAATTTGATCCTCGCCAGGCTGAAGCTGGTAACTTTGACTCCCATGGCTGCCTCATCTTGGGCCTTGCCTTCCTTTTTCTCCTTGACGCTTTTTTCAAAAGCCTGAGCAGCAGCCTTGGCTTGCTTCTTTTTAGACTGTCCCCGGGGGGTGGTCTCATAAAACAAAAAACCACCGATAACAAAAACACAGAGGCCGAAATACCCCATATAGGAGCTCAATTTGATTTTGCCGGCGGTGAGCCAGGGAATTAATAGAGAACCGGTCACCCCGCCGAGGGCGAGGGCAATGCCGAGGGGAGCAACAAGACGGCCCATCCTATAATAGTTAGTAGTGGAGATGGCCGCACTCAAACCTACCAGCCATTGGTTGGAAACCCGGATGCTGTCGGTGATCAACTTGTTGAGTACGGGTGAAGTTTTCTTGAAGGTACGGGCATAGTCACCCAGGCCGAAGATGGTCATGTGGCCGACACCAGCCATAATTCCCCCAAAGGCTCCAACCGTGGAAAAAATCCAGCCTACCCAGATGGCCCAGAGAAAGCCGAGGATGAGGTTCGGGCTGGGAGCGCCGGGAATACCCAAGAAACCTTTAGGCGCCTCCTGGTTAATCATGCCTGCTTCTGTGCCAGTGGGCGTCTTGGCAATGGCTTCCGCGAGTTTATCCGCAAAAGCTGGTTGGGTGAGGAGCAAGCCTGCCCCTACCAAGACGACCAAGAACAATGAAAAGATAATCAGCTTCTTCTTATCCATCTAAATAATCCTCCTTTGTTAAGCTAAATCTATTAATCCGTTTCTTAAAGAAAATCCCCATTTCACCTCCTTTTATAAACTTATTATGGAATCTCACCTCGTTGGTATTTTCCAGTGATAATAGATCTCACCTTAGCCTCTAGTTTTTTAATATCAATTGGTTTCAACAGGTAGTCATCAGCGCCTTGTTCAAGGGCCTCGGTGGCCAGACCCCTGCTGGTGTAGGTCGTAAGCACGAGGATCTTAAGGTTCTCCCTCAACTTTTTCAGTCCCTGACAAACTTCGCCTTGGACAATTCCTGGTTCCAGGCTAACGATGGCAAGGTCCACTTGGTTGGAACTGGTCCAGGCCAGGGCCTCTTCCTTTTCAGCGAAGGTTGCCACCTCATGGCCATTTTCCAGGAGCACCCTCTTGATCAGTTCACGGCAATCAGTTTCATCATGAAGTATGAGTGATTTGGCCATGCTTTATCAAGATCCTTATCGTAAACAAATGCTGATGAGTTAGGCGCACCCTGAGAGCAAGGGCTGTGCCACAAGAAACACAAACAGATCTAAAATGTAACTAGTTAATATTGTATGTAATTATTCGGACAATAGAAAAAGAAGGATCAAAGTTGTGTGCTTAGGCTGCAGGTAAATTACTGCATAATTGGGATGGCAAAGGAATTTCAACTTTAGAAACGGCAGGTTAAAGAAAAGAACAAAAAAGGATGCAGTGCAAAAAAAATAATGCACCATGGTCATCCTTATTCACTCCTGTGCTAGTCCGCCATAGGTGCGGGCCCTTTTCAGGGCCGATACCATTGCGTCTATGGTGATTATTCTGGGGTCATAAATCACGGTGTTAATTTCCCGGAATCCGCGAAAACCTTTCTTTACCTCTTTGATGCCTTGCAACCCGTCCAGGGCTGCCTTGCCCACATCGTATCAGGCAACGTAAAACACCACTTTAGCCAGGGGCGGCTCCTTTGACTGAACCGCCCCCGCCCAAATAGATCCAAGGAGCAAAAAGGTCATGAGTACAGTAGTAATGACTTTCAAGATGAACTCTCCCTGGCGAATCACTCGAAGAGCTTCCGGTATTTACCGTAGCCTTCCTTTTCCAAGTCTGCCCTGGGGATGAATCGTAAGGCGGCCGAGTTGATGCAGTAGCGCAGACCAGTGGGGTCAGGCCCGTCGTTAAATACATGACCAAGGTGGGAGTCGCCGTGTTTACTCCTTACTTCGGTGCGACTCATAAAAAAACTCCGGTCAGTCTTCTCCACTATATTATTTTGCTCCAAAGGCTGGGTGAAGCTGGGCCAGCCCGTGCCAGAATCAAATTTATCCTTTGAGCTGAAGAGAGGCTCCCCGGAGACAACGTCTACGTAGATGCCCATTTGATGGTTATTCCAGTATGCGTTGTTGAAAGGCGGCTCGGTACCGTTTTCCTGAGTGACCTTGTATTGCATAGGCGTCAACCGCTGACGCAGTTCCTTCTTTTCGGGAAGGTTGTACATTTGGCTGTTTTTCATGTGCGATGCCATGCCGCTGTCCATTTTTTCTTTCGTTTTGCCCGAGGTCATTTGGGTCTCTCTCCTCTCGTCTTGCATGTTGGAATTCATCTCAGCTTTGGCCTGGGGTTTCATGTCCGACTCCGCGTGTTCCCATACTTTTTCCAGGAATTGGTCCCGACCGGAACGGTAACGATAATAGCGGTAGCGGAGAGGATTTTTCTTGTAGTAATCCTGGTGATAGTCCTCCGCCGGGTAAAAGGGCCCCAAGGGGAGGATATCGGTTACTATGGGCTTGTCAAAGCGTCCCGATGCCGCCAGTTTTTTCTTGGAGGCTTCGGCCAAACGGTGCTCTCCCTCGTTGGCGTAAAAGATAACGCTGCGGTACTGGGAGCCACGGTCCACGAACTGGCCTTTTCCATCGGTGGGATCCACATGCATCCAGAACACTTGCAGAAGTTCCTCGTAGGTAACCTTGGCCGGGTCGTAGACTACCTTGACCGCCTCCACGTGACCGGTCCCGCCTTCAGACACCTGTTTGTAGGTGGGATTGGCAAGGTGGCCGCCGGTGTAACCTGAGATAGCTTCGATCACGCCGTCGACCTTCTCAAAATCCGCTTCGGTGCACCAGAAACAGCCACCAGCAAAATAGGCCTCCTTGGAGTTTTGTGGTCCATCGTTCATCTTTTTCTCCATTTTTCCCATCACCTGATGGTAGCCCAAGAAGACCAACACCAGGGCGATAATTGCCATATGTAAATTTTTCATCAGATACCTCCTTAGCTTCTAACTACATAATTTTAACCATATAAAGGGGTCCGGTCCAAAGCGACCGGGGTTTATTTTTTCTTTAGATAAATAATAAGAGTGATAATTAAAGATGGTGTAAAGAAACTGTAAAGATTGGGTAAAGATTTGCGACGGGGTCTGCTGGGGGAATAAATGGGTCAATCAGCCCGTGGCGGTTGATCCATGGGGAGTTCGAACCAGATTTGGATGCTACCGTTGAGCAGTTTAGCGCCCACTGAGCCGCCGTGGGCTTCGACCAGTTCCTTGACGATGGCCAAACCGAGGCCGGCTCCGCCGTGCTCCCGTGAGCGGGACTTTTCTCCTCGGTAGAAACGCTCAAAGATAAAGGGCAGATCTTCATCGGCTATTTCCCCTCCGGTGTTAGTAAAAACAACCTTAATCAGTCGCGGCTTGAGTTCGGTTGAGATGGTGACCGCTCCACCCGAGGGGGTATACTGCCACGAGTTTTGCAGGAGATTTTGCAGCACCTGCGACAAATGGTGGGGATCAGCCCAAAAGTTTTTTTCGCCATGGGCAAAATGAGTCTCTACCCTGAGTTCTTTTTCTTCAAGCTGAGAACGAAATGAGTCGAGCATTTGGCTAATCAGATCGACAATATTGACCTCAACTTTACGGAGGCTTGCCCTGGCGGCGTCAGCTTTGGCCAACCTAAGGATGTCTTCCACTAATTGCACCAGGCGGGACGTCTCCTCCTGAAGTAACTCGAAAGTCTCCTCAGAAGGGCTTACCACTCCGTCCGTCAGTGCCTCGAGATACCCTTTTATATTGGTCAGGGGAGTCCTGAGCTCATGGGCCACGTCGATCATCATTGTCTTCCGCAATTGCTCGATCTTTTGAAGGCTTTCAGCCATGCGGTTAAAGGCCAGAGCCAACTGACCCACTTCATCTTGGGATTTCACTGGCACGCTGGCTGAGTAGTCGCCGGAGGCGATCTTGCTCGTGATCGCAGTCATCTGAGTGAGGGGATGCAAAGTTCTTCTCATGAGAAAGAAGCTGAAACCAACAGCCAACACAAGAGCCCCGACACTAGCCCAGAGAAGATAGCGATGAACAGCACTCAAGAACATTTGATGGCTCGATGTTGGAGAGATATTATATTTCTCCATCAAAGTCATGAAATACCCCGCGGCCAGGTAGTCAACCGCCAGCCACACCATTATGATAACGAATGCAATGACAAGGACATTGATACCAAGGAGTTTCCACAAAAGTCGGTTTTTCACGACCTAATCCCCCTCTTCATGAGCCGTTCTCCTCGGCAAACTGATATCCTACACCTCTCACCGTGATGATGTGGCGAGGCTGCGATGAGTCCTCTTCGATCTTCTGTCTAAGCTTTCCGATATGGACGTCGATGACGCGGTCTATTACTGCTTCACCCTCTGGATAGAGCCGGTCCAGAAGTTCGGTGCGGGTAAACACCCTTCCGGGCCTGGTCATCAAAGCTTTGAGGAGATTGTATTCGTGAACCGTGAGCGAAATGGCCCGCCCTCGTAAGCTCACCTTGCGCTTATCAACATCCAGCACCAGGTCTTTATGTGACCAGACAGTTTTTTGGACGGTGGTGTCCAAACGACCTCTCCTGAGAACCGCTTTCACCCTTGCCACCAATTCCCGCGGACTGAAGGGTTTTACCAGATAATCGTCAGCCCCCAAGGTCAGTCCCGAAATGCGGTCCACTTCTTCCCCTCTCGCGGTGAGCATGATGATAGGAACATCCGACCAGCTCCTGAGCTCCCGGCAGACTTCCCAGCCGTCGATAAAGGGAAGCATGAGATCGAGAACCACAAGCACGGGGTTATGTCGCCGAGCCAGTTGCAGGGCTTCTCGGCCATCAGGAGCAACAACAGTCTGGAAGCCCTCCCGCTGTAAGTAGAGTTCTACTAGTGAAGCGGTCTTTTTATCGTCTTCCACGATGAGAATCGGTCCCTGGTTCACAGGGGAGTCCATGGACTATACCCCCTAACTATTCTTCTTCGCCGCCGGCCAAGAACAGGTCGTAGTCAGGTTTGCTCATAAGTTCGTCGAATTCGGCGACCTCCTGAATGGTGAGGACGGCGATCCAGCCCTTACCATAGGTGTCTTGATTAATCAGGTCAGGAGTGTCTTCGAGTTCTTCGTTCACTTTTAGGACTTTACCCGATATGGGTGCGGGAAGCTCAATACTGGCCTTTCCTGATTCCACAGCGGCAAAAGGTTCGTTCTTAACGACTTCGTCGCCCACCTCTGGAAGTTCCACATAAATGATGGTACCCAGGGCTTCGGCTGCAAAGTCGGATATGCCAACCTGGGCACCATCATCGTTAGGTTGGACATAGACGTGATCTTGACTGATTTTCAAAACTCCCTTTGCCATATCGCCTCCTCATATTGTCAGTTGTTCCGCCTAAGGCGGATCCGTGGTCCGTTATATTTCAATGGTTTTGTGCCCAAAGAACCTTTATCCCCTTCCAGAATAGAAAGATCTTTTTTCACCACAAAGTGCACAAAGATCACAAAGGGACTTCCCACAAATACAGAAGTTTCCTTTTGCTCTTTGTGTTCTTGGTGGTTCAATTAGACTCATCAATGGCCGGGGCTTTCCCCCGCTTATGCAGTCTGATCCTCAGCCTTAATTATCCTGAAGACTTCCGTTGGCGAAATTTCACGCCATTTTCCTGGAAAGAGCTCGACAAATCTACCCACAATCTTTTGGACCACCTCTTCCATGTTGGGTCTCTTTCCCAGTATCTTCGCCATTGAGGTCACTTGCTCGCTTCTAAGCTCGCAAGGGTTGATGTGACGAAAATGGTCCATGTTGGGGGAGACGTTTAGGGCAATGCCATGAAAGCTTACCCATCGCCTGATGGCAACGCCTAGGGCAGCCACCTTTTGCTTTGAGAGCCAAACGCCCCGGTGCTGCAGATGGCGGCCAGCTTGAATGCCAAAATCTGCCAGAGCCTGAATTATGGTTTCCTCGAGTAAATGGACAAACTTGCGAACTGAGAGGTTCCTTTGAGTCAGATGAACTACGGGATAGGCTACCAACTGCCCCGGGCCGTGGTAGGTCACATCTCCTCCTCGTTCCACTTGATGAACCTGAATTCCCTCAGAAGCGAGCTCTGCCAAAGGTGACAAAATGTTGGTCCTGTTTCCCCTCCGGCCTAGAGTGATTACCGGTTCGTGCTCCACCAGCAGGAGAGTGTCCTCCACTAAGTTCTCCTGCCGCAGTTCGACCAGTCTTCTCTGCAGGTCGAGCACCTCGAGGTATCGAGCGCGACCTAGGTTTACAATCCAACCATCACCGTTTGTCATCAATTTACTTCGCTTCGCTTTCCATCGCCATGGGCATGGGGCATGGAGCATGGGGCATAGAGTAAGAAGCCAGGAGTCAGAATCCAGAATTTAGGAGCTGGATTACTGCTTGGTAGTACTTTAAAATTAGAAAGGCGAAATTCGCAATTCGACATTCGCAATTATCTCCCTATGCCCTCTGCTCTATGCCGGTGTCGCCTAGTGGGCTAAAGTCCAAGGTCCAGTTTATGAATGGACAGACCCCTGGCATCTTCCACCGCTTCCCATAGGGCCTCAGCAACTGTCGGGTGGGCATGAATAGTTCTGGCCATCTCCTTAAGAGTCACGCCCTGGTTCACGGCCACAGTACATTCAGCAATCAGAGTGCTGGCATCCGGGCCTATTAAATGTATGCCCATTACCCTCTCGTCCTTCTCCCGGGCAATTACTTTGACAAAGCCGTCTATTTCTCCTATGGCGTGAGATTTTCCTAAGGCGCGAAAAGGGAAAGATCCCTCGAGATAGGATATACCCTGTTCCTCGCACTGTTGGCTGGTAAGTCCAACGGAGGCAACCTCCGGGCTGGTAAATATGGCCACAGGTACAGCGTCTTCGTCGACACTTGCTTCCTGGTTTCCCAATCCATGCTCCACAGCGACTATCCCCTGATGAGAGGCAAAGTGGGCCAGCTCTCTTTTGCCCGTAACGTCGCCAATGGCATACACCCCAGGCACATTTGTCTGGCAGTGCTGATCAACCTGAATATAACCGTCTTGCAAATCGAGGCCAATCTCCTCCAACCCCAGATGGTAAGAAACAGGCGATCGTCCCACCGTAACCAGAGTTGTCTCCGTCTCGATCTTTTTGCCTGAGCTGAGGGTGATTTCTACTCCAACTGCGGAGTGGCTTGTAGTGACCGGAGGATCTCCAAGATGCAGTCTTACTTTTCGTTTTTTCAAGGCTCGAATGAGTGCTTTATTAATATCCCGATCAAGCCCTTTAATTGGTTCCTTGCCGCGCTTGCTCATATGGATGGTAGAGCCGAGAGCACTGAAGAGCAGGGCGAATTCGCAACCAGAAACACCCCCGCCCACAATAAACAGGCTTGAGGGAATGTTTGTCAGTTCCAGTATGCTGCGGGTGTTGAAAACTTTTTTATGGTCCCAGGGTAAGAGGCCCAGAGGTAGGGGTTCTGATCCGGTAGCTATGATGAGCTGGTTGCCGCGAATGGTCTCTTTGCTTCGACTTTTTGTGGTTACCTCAACTTCACCTGGTCCTTTTACATACCCCTCCCCCATAATCAGATTAACCTTATGGTTCTTGAACAACTTTTCGACTCCCTTTCGGAGCTCTGCCACGATCCGCTGGTTTCGACCAACAATCTTGTCCAGATGAGCAACAGGGTTTTGGCAACTCAAGCCAAAAGCTTCCGAGTTGCGCATTTGCTCAAAGAGGACGGCGGATTTGTACATGGCCTTGGTAGGGATGCAGCCCCAGTTGAGACAGGTACCGCCCACCAGTTCCTTTTCAATAATGCATACTTTGGCTCCTAGTTGGGCGGCCCGAATGGCTGCCACGTAACCACCGGGTCCAGCTCCGAGGACTACCGTATCATACTGGTACATCTAGATGGTCTCCCAAAAGGTATTAGGTAGGAGCGACTTCCCCTTCGCACCGACTACTGGGCACTAAGCACTAGACACAAAGCACCACACAATTTGTAATAATCACTTCAAGGCTTACGTTTGGTATTTGAAAGACTTGCCATTCTAGATTGACTCTTAGGGTCGCATAAGAATGGTAATTGTGAAATATGGCTGGTTTGTGATTCTGTGGGAGCGGCTTCTAGCCGTGAATAGGCATCGCCATGCGCGCCACCGCCTAGGGACGGAAATCTTGAGATTTGATCCGGTAGCGTTTCAGAATTTGTTGCAATGCCTGTCGTTCCAAGCCACATTCTCGGGCTGAATGGGTAACATTTCCGTTGTGGCGCCGCAGAAGTTCTCCCAGATACTCCGCGTGGAAGCGATGAAGCACCTCCTCTTTCGCCTCTTTGTAATCCATGCCGTAAATCTCCCTCCCCACCACGCAGCTATCAGTCGGCTCAGGAGTCCAGCCTATTTCGAATGGCTTGATAACATTCCCGGTTGAAAGAAGAATTGCTCGGTTGATTATGTTTTCCAGTTCTCTGACGTTGCCCTCCCAGCTCCTCCTCAAGAGCAAATCCATTAACTCAGGGGATAGAGATTTGAGCGGTTTGCCGAACTCCTCGCAGTAGTGTTTGAGGAAGTGTTCAGCCAAGAGAGGAATGTCTTCCTTACGTTCTCGCAAGGGAGGCATTTCCACAGTGAGCACATTCAATCTGTAAAAGAGGTCTTCCCGGAATTCCTGTTTGCGAATTTTTTCTTTGAGATCACGATTGGTGGAAGCAATAACCCTGACATCCACTTTGATCGATTTGGTCTGCCCTAGGGGTTTGATTTCTTTCTCTTGCAGCACCCTCAGTAATTTAGTCTGAATAGTTGGAGCAATGTCTCCTATTTCATCAAGATAGATGGTCCCACCCCCAGCTTCTTCAAATAATCCAATCTTGTCGCTGCTGGCGTCGGTGAAGGCCCCCTTCTTGTAGCCGAAGAGTTCGCTTTCTAAAATGTTCTCCGGCAAGGTGGGACAGTTCACCGTCACATAAGGCTGGTCATATCGATGGCTGAATGCATGGATTGCCCGAGCGGCCAGATCCTTGCCAGTGCCAGATTCGCCGGTAACCAGAACCGTAACATCGGTTTTGGCTATCATCTGGATGGTCTGGTAGACCCTCTGCATGGCCGGGCTGGAACCGATAAGATTCTCAAAAGGCTCTTTCTTCCTGATCCGCCGCTGAAGATTTAAATTTTCTCGGAGAAGTTGACTGCGCTCCAGGGCCTTTCGCAGCAGGTGAATGAGTTCCTCATGATCAAATGGCTTGGTAATGAAATCATAGGCACCCTTTTTGATAGATTTTACCGCTAGCTCCACCACTCCATGGGCGGTCATTATCACTACGGTCATCCAGGGGTTGATCTGCTTTACCCGATCCAGCAGTTCGATGCCATCCATTCCAGGCATGCGGATGTCCACCAGAGCCAGATCATAGTTCTTGGTCTCCAGCAGTTTAAGGGCTTCTATGGCGGAGGCAGCGGTATCTATCTCACAATCTAGTTCTTGACTGATACTTCGCTCCAATAAACGAAGCATGTCAGTCTCATCATCAACAACCAGAACTCTATCTTTTATTTGCTTTACCATACACCCTTCAAACGGGCCAATCGGGCAGTGACCCTTCACCCCGTAATGTCGGTGGCTTCTACCACTCGTCAACACGGATCTTTCTGCTCATCCAATGTGACCGGAAAGGTGATGGTAAAGGTGCTCCCCTTTCCCGGTGTACTCTGAACCTCGATCTCTCCGTGGTGGTCTTTGATGATACCATAGCTCACTGACAACCCCAAACCAGTACCCTCCCCAGTGGGTTTGGTAGTGAAAAAGGGATCGAAAATCTTTTTTATAATTTCAGCAGGTATGCCTGCGCCCGTATCCTGCACCACAACCGCGACCTCGTTTCGAGAAGAATCGTGATCAGTGGTTATCCGGATTTGCCCCTGGCCTTCCATTGCCTGTTTAGCATTCATCAATAGATTCATGAACACTTGTTTCAATTTTTCACCATCAGCATATAGAGCTGGGATGGAAGAGTCGAGGCTGGTTTCTATGATGACGTTGTCCAATTTAAACTGATGCTCCACCACCGATATGACCTCCCGCAGCAGGTCATTGACCTGAAGTGCACCTTTCTTTGTCTCGGCATTGCGAGCAAAGTTGAGAAGATCCTCCACAATCGTTTTGCAGTTGCGCGCGTGTTTTTCAATGATTTTAAGATCCTGAAAATCCTGAGTGTTCTCAGGCTCATTGCGAAGTAATAACTGAGTATAGCCAAGTATCATGCCGAGTGGGTTGTTGACCTCGTGGGCTACTCCGGCGGAGAGTTCGCCCAAAGAGGCTAAACGGTCAGCCTGCAGGAGCTGCTGCTCCATTTTCTTTCGATGGGTAATATCCTTGGCAATGCCCTCGAATCCTCCTACCTTCCCATCGGTTTTTCTACTGACAGTCAGACTTAAAAGCCATGTGCGGATCTCCTCATCCCGGTTCCGCACCCTGCACTCCAGGTCTTTGCAGAAGCCGGCTAAAGCAACCTCTTCCATAAGCTGGTGGGGATTAGGCGGCTCCACAATTAAATCTGCAAAGGTTGCATTTGCAGTGAGTTCGTCCCTTGAAGGATAACCGAGAATGCTGAGTCCAGCCTGGTTTATGTCCAAGAATCTGCCTTGCAGGTCAAGGATCATAATAATGTCCATAGATCCTTCGAAGATGCGCCGATATTTCTCCTCAGACTTGCTGAGTTCCTCGGTTCGCTGGCGCACGATTTCTTCCAAATTTCGGTTGAGCCAAATGAGTTCTTCACTCGCCTTTTCAATGGCCCTTTTGTCATTCAGGATTTGGAGATTAATCCGGTGAACTCTCTGGAAAAAGAGGGTTATGCTACCCGCAATGACGAAGGTCAAGCTGTTAATCGAGCCGCTAAAGGGCCTCAGCGCTACCCAGACGTCGCTATGGCCTGCAAGAAGGAGCAAGTGTTTGGCGATGTGCCCCACTGATCGCGAGACGGAAAAGAGGGCCAAGGCCAAAGAGAGCCAGAGTAGATAAGTCCAGATCACGTTGTCTCTGTCGGTTCGACGGAGTAATTGGGCGTAGCGCACGCAGACAAAGGAGATGATGATCATAATGGCCGAGCCCAGAACGTCAACAAACCAGACTGGAAAGAGGGGGAGACTACTAATCATGTTGTGAAAGCCCCTCAGTAGTACCCGCTTGTCTATAAAGATCGCGAAGGCCGAAGAGCAGGAAAAGCATGGCGGGCACACAGAGTAAATGATCAAATTTGCCAAAATAATACAACCAGCTGCGCCAACCACCGTTCATGGAAAGCCTGTGAGACCAGTCGAGTCCGGTGGTGATGAACATGTCTCTGGTCATGGTGTATTCAATCCAATGAACCGTGAAGGTGTCCAGGTTCCACAAGATGAACATAAGGCAGGAGATTTGGATCAGACGCCAGCCCTTTCCCCTAACGAGCCCGGTGGTCTGCAGCCAATAGATAAATATTGCCAAAGTGGCAATAAAGAAAAGGTGCGCCAGCATATGGGCATAGAGGCCTTCCGGCGCCGGGTGAGTCTGGAGGGCCCAGGCTGACTTGGGCGAACAGAAGAGTACTAAGGTAAGCAGTAAAGCCTTAACAACTTTGTAGTTTTTCTGTCTAATCGTATTCGTCATTTTGGCTAGTAACTCAAAAATAAAATGAGGAAACGGGTGGGGATAAACCCCACTCCTACAGATGATTTTACACCATGAGATCCCGTAGGGGCGGGGTTTAACTCCGCCCGATGGTGGCTACACATACTCGAGCTTATATTCCCTGCTACCCAACCCCAGCTCTTCCGCATAGCCTAATTGGATGCTCCAGTCAATGTGAGGGTAAACTCCCCGGAACTTGTCCTCACCGGGCCCCTTATTTTTTTCAAGGCAGCAGTCAGCTAAGGCTGGCTGCGCATTGACTAAATCCACAGAAGCCTGATCGATGGCCACCGGGTCCCGGCTTGCCAGGATGCCCACGTCTTTTACTAGAGGAACATCGCTGTAACCATAACAATCGCACTGTGGAGTTACCCGACTGACGAAACTGAGGTAGAAAGTTCGGTTTTCCTTACCTTTGAGAACACCCACTGTGTACTCTACCATCTTTTTCTGAAAGCGGGCTGTGTCGCTGTCCCAGGGGATGGAGACGGCCTCTTCCGGGCACACTGCTATACACTCACCACAGCCAATGCATTTCTCAGAATCTTTTACGGCCTTTTTCTTGACCAGTTCGATTGCCTCAGTTGGGCAGTGAGCCACGCACTCACCGCAGCCGATGCACTTTTTGGCGTTAAATTGAGGTGAGATCTCACAATGCTGGGCAAGTTTTCCTCTTCGGGAGGCGCAGCCCATGCCGAGATTCTTAATGGTACCGCCAAATCCCGAAAGTTCGTGCCCTTTGAAGTGGGCGGCGCTTATGAGGGCGTCCGCATGCACCACGTCCCCACCAAGGTAAACTTCCTCATGGATAGGAAGATTTACTGGTACGGCTACCTCAGCGTTACCTCTGAGGCCGTCGGCTATGGTCAAGGGTGCACCGGCCACAGCATAAGCAAAGCCATTCTGGATTGCCGTAGTGAGATGATCCACGCTGTTGGTCCTACTACCCACATAGAGAGTGTTAGTATCTGTCAAAAAAGGTTTACCTCCCAGGTTTTGCACTCGATTGACCAAATGGCGCAAATAGGTAGGAGGAATGTAACCGGTGTTGCCCTTTTCTCCGAAGTGGAGCTTGATGGCAACCAGATGCCTTTCCATGATGATTTCATCAAGACCAGCAGCATCCAACAACCGGTCAAGCTTAACGTAAAGATTTTCTTGCAAAGAAGCCCTCAAATCCATGGCCAAAACTTCACTCACCATTGGTTCCTCCTCTCGGCTGCCGAATACTCTCGCTTAATTCCATGAACTTTAGATGGGATAAGTGGATAATGTCAAGAGGGTGGCACGGTCTGGAGGTGAAAGAAGCAATAAAAAAATTGCATCAGCAAGTTTTTTGTTCCTAATAGTAACTATTTTGAATAACTAGAATAGTGCTCGATTATGCTATAGAGTGCATTTTTTGTATTGCACCAAGAGAAGCCTTAGCTTTACTTTCTACTGAATTTAATATCAGTATTTATTAATGATTTCAGTGACTTTTATCCAAGTGACCAGAGTAGGCACAGATGTTGCGGTAACAAACTTTTTGGTCCCGTAGGCGTAAATGAGCGGGGCTGGAACTTTAGGTTTTTCGGTACGCCAAGATATTGGGATAACTAAACAGGGGAGGGGTTTTCTCCTGATGGTGAGAAAGGAGTAAGACGGTTTATGGATATAGAATTCATGAAATCCAGGGCAAAGAGATACCATTATCTTTCAACCCTATTCCGTGACGAAATACCCCTTGAGCTCATTTCTGCGATGCAAACAGATGAGTTCCTAAGCGGGTTCAATGAATCAGTAAAAGGTTGCGGGTTCATCGACCTTATAAGTGGGGCGGAGGTAATGACTTCATTTCTTAAGAGCGGCACTGCTGATGAGCTTTACAAAGAGCTCAGGTACGATTACGCCGATCTTTTTCTGAACGCCGGTGCCAACCCCGTCTTTCCATACGAATCTGCCCAAGTGAACAAGGAACCGGTGGTAATGCAGAAACCGGTTTTCGAATTGAGAGAGTTTTTCCGTAAGGCCGGCGTGAGCAAGTCTCCCGACTACAAGGATTTGGAGGAACATATCGCAGTGCAGCTGGAGTTTCTCCGCTACCTCCTGGAACAGGGTAAGGCGGACCTGTACAAGGACTTCTTCAAAAACAAGTATATGAACTGGGTGCCTGCTTTCTGTGATCAGCTTGCAGTATCTGCCCAGACCGATTTTTACCAAGGCCTGGCCCATTTTACTCGTGGGGCCCTGATGTGCGAGGCTATGAGGATTGAGGGATTTACCAGAGGCGAAGAGACCACGAGAAAGATGGTGGGGGCTGTAGACGCGCTAGGTCTTGATTCGACTTATGTCACCCTGGCCGAAGGTACATTGGATCCGGGGCCGGAAAAGACGGTTCCCACCCACTGTTACACTTGCGGCGCCCTCTGCGGAATAACGGCCAAGGTGAAGGATGGCATCCTCACCGGTACTACCGGTCTCACCGGCGACCCCAAAGGCGGCGGCAGGATCTGCCCCAAGGGAGGTTCTGTGCCAAAACACCTCTACTCCGCGTACCGGCTCAAGGCGCCGCTCATAAAGGAGAACAACCGTTTCCGCAAAGCCACTTGGGACGAGGCCTTAGACAGGATCGTCGAAGGGATAAAGAACATAGAACAGGGCAAGCTCGGCTACTTCAGGGGTAATGACTTTGCCAATTGGATTCACGAGGCCCTCTTCGACCACTTGGGCTGCCCCAAGACCACCCACCGGCCCATGTGCGACAACTCCAATCGTATGGCGAACGAGCACAATCTTAATGATAAACGTCCGTGGATCAATTACCAGGACTCCGATTACATCATCCATTTTGGGATGAATGAGTTCGCCAGCTCCTACGGTCAGCGCAAGACTGCCGAACTGAAAGCTGCCCTCAAGAGGGGTAGCAAACTTGTGGTCTTCGATCCGAGAAGGTCCGAGACAGCGGCCGCCGCAACCGAGTGGATCACCTTGAAGCCGGCGACCGACGGCGCTGTGGCCATGGCAATGTGTTACGTGATCATAAAGAATAACCTCTATGATAAGGAGTTTGTAGAGAACTGGACCCATGGATTTGAGGAGTTTAAAAAAAGGGTAATGGGTGAAGAGGACGGTGCGGCCCGCACCCCCGAGTGGGCCGCCAAGATAAGCGGGGTCCCCGCTGAAACTATCGAAAGGATAGCCCTGGAGTTTGCCCTCGCCAAGAACAAGGGAGCCCTATCCTGGACAGGCGTGGCCCAATGCCCCAACGGTATGTATGGCACCGCCGCGCTCCAGGCCTTGAACGGCCTTTG
>JAJDNT010000277.1 GCA_022340515.1 Deltaproteobacteria bacterium | reverse complement strand
AACGCCCAACGGTCTTGAGATGTTTCGGTGGGCAAGCCCATCATGAAATAAAGTTTAATCAGCGACCAGCCGGCTGAATATACCGTGCGAACCCCTTCCAACAGGTCGCTCTCAGTAATGCCTTTATTGATGACGCGACGCAGACGCTCGCTACCCGCCTCCGGTGCCAGGGTGAAGCCAGTTTTACGCACTTGCTTGATCGCTTCAATCATCGTCTCATCGAGCGTTCCCACCCGAAGACTTGGCAAAGAGATAGCGATCTGTCCGTTCCGGTGGTGGTGCATCAAGGTCTGAAGCAACCCTTGAATGTTGCCGTAATCACCAACACTGAGTGCCAGGAGAGACAGTTCATCGTGTCCTGTGCTGGCAAGGCCTTCAGCTGCAACCCCGAGAATCTCCTCAGGCAATCGTTCTCGCACCGGTCTGTAGATATAGCCTGCTTGACAGAAACGACATCCCCGCGTACAGCCCCGAGCCAGTTCCAGACTGAGCCTGTCATGAATAATTCGGCTACAAGGAACCAAGGGGCGATGCGGTTGATGGCTCGACTCCAGGGTTGGGATAATCCGTTTTCGCACCCTTGGTCTGTCAGGAAAGGTGGGCCTTATTTCGGTGATACGCTCCTTGCTGTCGTATAGGGGTTCGAAGAACTTGGGCACGTAGATACCTTCAATCCCAGAGAGGGCTCGCAGAATATCCATCCTCTCCCCCCTCTGCCTTTTCCACTCTTTAACTAGTTTAGCGATCTCCAGGATAACTTCCTCTCCATCTCCAAGAACTAATGCATCGAAAAAAGGTGCCACTGGCTCTGGATTGAAGGCATTGGGACCACCAGCTATGATTAATGGCGACCCCCTCCCCCGAGAAGCTGAAAGCTTAGGGATACGCCCCAGTTCAAGCATGGTGAGTACATTGGTGTAGCTCAACTCGTATTGGAGACTGAAACCCACCACATCAAAGAGGTCGAGTGGGGTGTCCGATTCCAGGCTGACCAGGGTTTTGCCACTAGTCCGAAGCCTAGCTTCCATATCAGGCCAGGGAGCAAAAACCCGCTCAGCTCCTATCCATTCTTTCTGGTTGAGAATGTTATAAAGCAACAAAATCCCGAGGTGAGACATACCCACCTCGTAAACGTCAGGAAAGGCCAGCGCTAGCCGCACCTTACTCTTGGCCCAATCCTTTTGCGGCACATTGATCTCGTTCCCTAGGTAGCGACTAGGTCTTTGAATTGTATAGATGAGGTTATCCATCATTAGGTCTTGCTGTTTACAGAATTGCCCAGGAATTAGTCCCCAAAATATCCCAAAAAGAAAAGCCTTTCAACATTGCGGACCGTAGATTGAAGAGAGGCGAAAGGCTCAAGGCTAAAACCTCGTAGTCCGTAGCCAGTAGTCGAGAAAAACTCTATCATGACTGCCTTTCTCCTGCATTCTGGATGCTGGCTCCTTAATTCTAACTGACCTCTGGCTCTATGCCCTATGCCTTCGCAAATCCACAATCCGCAATCTCAAAGCAAAAATGGAAAGGGGCGCTTCCCGGAACTCCGCTTCCGGTCAGCGCCCCGTAGTTCAATCCAGCTTCTAATGTTGATGATACTGGCTATCTGGGATATATCGGACAGATTGTATCTAATGCACCTAAATCATGAATTCGTGTAAGCACCAGCAACTAATGGACGCACTAATTTCCCACGGTCTTCCTTAGGCTTAGAGTCTACAACTGGGAGCGTTTCGATTTCAGCCACTCCTTAAAGCCGCTGGGCTTTTCGGTGGTCTCCTCTTTTTTTTCAGTGACCGGTTCGCTGGTACCCTCCCTTTCACCTTCCGTTGTTACACTCTCGCCAGCTTCAGCAGCTGGTTCAGCCACAACTTGACTCTCCCCCTTTTTTCCCTCCTCCTCAGGAGCTGCAACTACTTCGGCTGGTTTTTCTTCCGGGGCGGCAGCGGCCTTAGGTTCCTCAATTATCTTTTCCGGCGGTGGCGCGGTCTCTGCTTCTTCAGCTGGTGCTAGAGGCGGAACGAGTCCCAATGTTTTTTCCATAGTCTTTACTTTGGCCTCCAACGTGGTTCTGTCTGCCAATCCAGCTTTAAGGGCTTCCTGATAAATAGGCAGTGCCTTTTGATAAGCCTTTTGCAAACCCAGTTCGGCCATGGCAACCCGTTCTTGGGCTAAGTTGAAACGCATGGCGGCCAGACCCTCTTCTGCCTTACCGTTCCCGTTCATAAAATTTTCTGCCCTATCGAGGAGCAGACTGATCGTGCTCATGTCTGCTTTATCACCTTTGGCAGATTCGCCGGCCACTTGGTCCATATAGAAAGCAAAGATGGCTTTATAGACGGCAGCCTTGCCCGTGTATAGCTTGTTGGTCAAACCGCTTACGTCACTGTCCCCCACCACTACCGGCTCGAAGGATTCCACCAACTCAAAACCGCGGGGAGCAAATTTACCCTTCCATAATGTAAGGCTGTTGCTATTCTTCACCAGCTTATAAGTATTGTAATTGCTCAGACTAATGCTCACTAGCAACCCTATTGCCAGGAGTAATACAGCGATGAAGGCATAGCCGCCAAAGCTCTTTTTAGATTCACCCCCGCTAAATGGTGGAGTTGGAGCTGGTCTGCTCACCCTTTCCTCTGCCTTAGGCTTCTTCACCAAGGGCGGGGCAACTGGCTCTGGAGTTTTCACCTTGGGTTCCTCTCCCACTGGAGATTTGGGCTCTTCCTCCCTCATTTCTTCAGCTATTGGTTCCGGGGGTCTCTCCACCGTAACATCCCTCGGCTCATCCTCCACTGGAGGCGGGGGTCCGGCCTCTGCAGTCGGAGGTACGGCTTCTACTTTTCCTTCACTTGGTTGAGCCTGGGAGCGACTGTCCAGTAGTCCCTCCTCTCCATCCTCTTCGTAACGCTTGAGCCAGCTGTAATAGGTGGATCTTGAAATGCCCAACTCCTTCAAAATTGTCTTGGTGGGTAGGTTGGACTGAGCCACTTTGTCAAGGATTTCTTTTTTTCTTTGGGCCTCTGCCGCAATTTCGGCTTCCGATTTTGCACCTTTCTTTGATGGTTTAGCCATAAGCACCACCCTTTATTTTTTGAGTTCAAACATTTAATTTAGACAGCCACTAATTCCAACAAATGTTTGGTCCCACAGCAGAACCAGACCAGGTCTAAAGGTGTATTGATTGTATAGAGAAAAGCTTTGCTTGTAAAGAGTTTTTCCTAAAAATGGACTTTTACTGTGTACCGATTAGGTCTTTAGAAAGCACATTTTCATTATTGGACAAGCCTATTAATGCTGCCCCCTTTGTAGGAGGCAAAATTGTCTTGCAATCCCCCGGTGCTCATGGTATACGAGGTATATTCTTATGCTGTCAGTATGGAATGAGCGGTTTTTAACGTTCCATTCCTGGGGTCGGTAAATTACGTGCTATCTACAATAAGGAGGAAATGGCATGGCGGTGTTTGTCGGTGGGATTGTTGCAGCTGTACTGGGGGTTATACTTCTGCTTGTTTGGTGGGATGCATTCCTGTTGTTGGTCGCAGGGGGCCTGCCTGTAATGCTGTTGTTTGGTGGTGTTATTGCCGCCTACCTCGGCTTTGATGAGGTGAAAGACAAGCTTCCTTATTTTAGCAAGAGAGAAGATGAGTTTTCATCAAGTCTGGACACCGATGAATCCCCGAAGTACAGAGAAGAGGCTGAAAAGTATAAGGAAGAAGTTGAACAGCTCAAGTCGGAGTTAGGGAAACTTAAGAAGGAAGAAGAGTCCTAAAACCAGCTCAAAAAGTGAGAGACTGATCAAGAGGAAAACCCTTAACTACCTTTTGATGCAGTTAGAGGCAGATAAAAAAACCACCCCCTGGCGGGTGGTTTTTTTTCCAGCTGACCAGGGACAGGCACAGAAACCGATAGCCGTCCAAAATACCAGACAGTTTGTCGCCCGCCAGATGGTCTGGTTACATTATTCTGGTCGGGCCTAACCCGCATGACTCTCGTGCTCAGATCTGCGAGTGAACCCTGAGCACTACCCAGCCACTGTACGGACACCGAAGAGGGCAGGGGCTCTTGCGATGTCGGGGCCGCTGTCCTTCCAGAAGAACTCCGGAATGAGCGACGCCTCCTGAGGCACGTCCCTACGTGCCTAGCCGTCTTTTTATAAGTGGCGCGGCGATCCATGGACGCAATTTCTGTGCCTGCCCCTGGCAAGCTTGCTTCTACAATCCTATTATTATCCTCCGTTCCTTAATTGTCAACTCACCATAGGTTGATTATTGCCCGCTTTTCAAATCCGAATATCAAAATCCCAAATCCTAAACAAATCTAAAATCCAAATATTCAATGCTCAAAAGGTTGCGCAGCCATAATGCTGCATGCAAACGATCATGCTGATAGTCCGGCCACTGATTTTTCCCGTTTTGAATTTTGTATTTTGGTAATGCGAATTTGTTTAGAAGTTAGAAATTGGGATTTCGGATTTATGCCAGAGGCGCATTGCGTCTCTGGCATACTAGTGCGCTTCATTCCAATTGAACCCAATTCCTACCTCCACCACCAAAGGCACTGCCAGGGAGACAACTGATTCCATCTCGTGCTGCACCAGAGTCGCCACATCTCGAGCCCTGCCCGCTTCCACTTCAAAAACCAACTCATCGTGAACCTGCATGATCATTCTAGCAGGCAGAGATTTTCTTTCCAACTCAGCGTCAATGCGAATCATGGCCATTTTGATTATATCAGCGGCACTGCCCTGTATAGGCGTGTTTATGGCAGTTCTTTCCGCAAACTGTCTGACATTGTGATTGCCGCTCTTCAGATCTGGAAGGAATCTTTTGCGATTCAAGAGGGTTGCAATAAATCCCTGTTTACGGGCCAGCTTCGGGGTCTCCTCCATATATGTTCGAACGCCCTCGTACCTGTCAAAGTAACGTTCTATGATCTGTCGGCCTTTCTTTTGCGGAATACCCAGATCTTTGGCGAGTCTGAATGCGCTCATCCCATAGATGATGCCGAAGTTGATGGTCTTTGCTTGCCTCCTCATTTCGGCGGTGACCTCGTGGGCTTCCACCTCAAAAATCTCCGCCGCAGTACGGAGGTGTATGTCCTCACCTTTACGGATGGCATCAATTAATGCCTCGTCTCTCGAATAATGAGCCAGGATTCTCAGTTCAATCTGAGAATAGTCCGCTGAAATCAGCGAGTGACCTGAGTCAGCCACAAAGGCGCGGCGGATTTCTCTCCCCTCTTCGGTACGGACCGGTATGTTTTGCAGGTTCGGTTCGCTAGAGCTCAGCCTGCCCGTCACTGTACCGGTCTGGTTGTAGGAAGTATGTATTCGACCGGTAATTTGGTTCACCATTCGCGGCAGAGTGTCAATGTAGGTATTCTTTAGCTTTGTGAGACTTCTGTAATCGAGCACCTCCCTTGGCAGTGGATGGTAAGGTGCAAGGGCTGTAAGTACATCCACGGAGGTAGAGTAACCGGTCTTTGTTTTCTTGCTTATGGGCAAAGCCAACTTATCAAAAAGAATTCGTCCCAATTGTTGTGGCGAATTTATGTTAAAGCTCTCCCCAGCCAGATCAAAAATCTTCTCGACCATCTCCTCTAGACGAGCGCTAAAGTCCTTATCAAGATTCTCCAATAGCGCCACATCTATCTTTACCCCCTTCATCTCCATGCGAGCCAGCACCCGGACGAGAGGAATTTCGATGTCCCTAAATAGCCTGGTCTGGTTGGCCTCTTTGATTTTTTCCTCTAGAACAGTGGACAGTTGCAAGGAATAAACGGCTTGATCGCCGGCATAGGCCAGAATTTGCTCCACCGGCAGATCAGCTAAGGCTCGTCTATTTCTGCCGGTTCCCACTAAATCATGGTAAGAAGCCAGTGACTCGTTGAGATATTCTTTTGCTATGACCTCCAAGTCCTGAACCCTCTTGCTGGGATCCAATACGTACGCGGCCAACATTGGGTCAAAGTGGATACCAGAGAGCTCGATGCCTTGCCTTTTCAAATCAATCCAAGCCTTTTTACTATGGTGGACAACTTTGGCGATGTGGGGATCAGCAAGCAGTGGGGCTAGCAAATTTACTGCTGAATGACCGTCTAATTGTTTGTCCTCAGACTTATGAATCTCACCAAAGGGAAAGTAGTGGCAACCTCTTTCCCCTTCCCAGGCTAGAGCGAGACCTACAAGGTCAGATCCGAAAGCATTTTCCTCTGCGGTCATCACACTTATGGCGACCTTCTTGGTCTTTAAAGCCCGAGAGATTATCTTTTCCATTGCTTCAAGGGAAGTGATCAGTTTATAGTCCGCCCGCATCTTGCCGGACTCTTGGGTGTCTTTTTCCCCCTCCATTTGCTGGAGGAATTTCTTAAATTCCAACTCCCGGTATAGGGCAACCAGAGCCTGCCGATCACTTTTGCCCAACTCAAATTGCTCCCAGTCCTTTTCCAGGGGGACATCGCATTTAATCTCGGCCAGTTCCCGCGACATAGTGGCCTGCTCGGCATGAGCTTTTAGTTTTTCCCGTTCTCTTTCTTTGGTAACCTTCTCTAATTTGGATAGTAGGTTATCAATACTGCCGAATTCTTTTATGAGCCGTTGAGCTGTTTTGGGACCAACCCCGGGCACACCGGGAATGTTATCACTGCTATCTCCAGCCAACCCCATAACTTCTACCAGCTGGGCAGGGGGAACTCCGAATTTTTCTTCCACCTCCGCTGGTCCAAAAACTTCATCTTTCATAGTGTCCCACATCTGCACTTGTGGTGTCACCAGCTGCAACATATCCTTATCCCCTGAGACAATTACCACTTTTGCGCCCTGCCCGCTTGCCCAGACCGCAAGGGTACCAATGATGTCATCAGCTTCATACCCGGGAATCTCCAGATTGGGTATGCCAAAAGCCTCTATCAGCCTTTTTATGAAGGGAATCTGTTTGGCCAAGTCCTCCGGCATTTTAGGACGAGTAGCTTTGTAATCGGGGCTGAGGTCGTGACGGAAGGTTGGTCCCGGAGCATCAAGGGCAATAGCTATGTGGCTGGGTCCCCTCTCTCTGAGGATCCTATTGAGCATGCCAACAAACCCGTAAATGGCGTTGGTGGGAATCCCTGAGGAGGTACTCAGATGACGGACAGCGTAAAAAGCCCTGTAGATATAGGAGCTGCCGTCGATGAGGTAAAGTGTAGCCTCTTTTTTGGACATGGTTTACTACAGTTCCCTTATAACACTTTCGACCAAAGAAATGATCTGCGAACTCGAGGCAGTGAAAGAAAGGATTTCCAGCTTGTCCTTGAAACCATGTCTTTCCATGGCGGATCGTTTGGGCGCCAGAGCTTTCATCACCTCGATGACCTGCACCAACACCTCGTCATCCTTATAATCCAGCAGAAGCATTAAGGTGCTCCAGTCGTCGGGGATCCCATATTTTTGGAGATATTTCTTAACTGCACTGGCAAACTTACTGGTTCCATAGTTGCGGTGGATTGCATTCAATGCGGTTTTGTGCTCTTTGCCCCCTTTTTTGCCGGTGAAAAACTTGTCCACCTCTTTCAGGTACTGCTCCTTGGCCCAGGTGGAACGTAGGGACTTCTCCTTTTCGCTGCCATGATCACGGCTTACGTGACGGCTGCGATCTCGCCTCCGATCGATTTCACGCCAGCTAGGCTTTTCTCTTTCGTCCGAATCGGAGCCAAAAGGTGGTACCATGGTTTTACTCCTCATTTAAAAGGCTGTAATAGATGTTAACACCGGCAGGATCCAGCTCCTGGCAGGAAGGGCTACAGGGCCGGTAAAACAAGGCTTGCAAATAAAGCTTATCTCAATATGGGCCTTTTAGCAATGTTAATCTCAGGGCTTTAGCTGCCGGGTTTCAGGTTTTAGAAGTGATAGACCTGAATACTGAAACCTGAACACTGAAACCTTCGTCATTCCTATTTGGATGTTCAGAAGTTTACCCAAGAAAATTTTTTTGATATGGGACACGGGGAGGCTGCGGCTGGATTTTTCCTTGACTTTAGCCACCCGATTAAGTATCAAATTTTGTTTACTCTTTGATGGTGGAGTAGTCGTGGCAATTAGGGCAATAAAGGGAATAAATGACATTCTTCCCGATGTAGTCGGCAAGTGGCAACTGGTGGAGTCAGTCGCCAGAAGGATCTTCTCTAAATTTGGTTATCAGGAGATAAGAATACCCATTCTAGAGAAAACCGAACTTTTTTCCCGCAGCATAGGGGAGTCCACTGATATTGTCGAAAAGGAAATGTACACATTCCCTGACCGCAACGGCCAACTCCTCACCTTGAGGCCCGAGGCTACTGCCTCGGTGGTACGAGCATTCATCCAGCATAAATTACATTTACAGCCTGCCATGCGCAAGTTCTATACCATGGGTCCCATGTTCCGTCATGAGCGGCCACAAAAAGGGAGGTACCGGCAGTTCCACCAGATCAACGTGGAAGTCTTTGCCATGGATGACCCCATGGTTGACGCTGAGGTCATCTACATGCTCCTGGTATTCTTAGAGGAGTTAAAAATACCCCGCATCAAACTGCACCTCAATTCCATGGGCTGTCCTGACTGTCGGCTGCCATTCCGACAGTCCCTGGCTGATTATTTGGAAGGCGTTAGGGACAAGCTCTGCTCAGACTGTCAACGCCGTAGGCTGAGCAATCCGCTCCGCATCTTCGACTGCAAAGTGGATTCTTGCGGCAAGTTGGTAGATAAGGCTCCAGTGCTTCTGAATCATCTCTGCCGTGAATGTGAGAAAAACTTTCAGAGCGTAAAGGATCACCTGGACAGTCTCGCTGTTGCTTACACCATTGATCCTTTCATGGTGCGCGGTCTGGACTATTACAACAGAACTACCTTCGAGGCTATTACCCCACTCCTGGGCGCCCAGGATGCTGTGGGTGGCGGAGGCCGTTACGATGGCCTGATGAAAATGCTGGGGGGGCCTGACTTGCCTGCCACTGGTTTTGCCATCGGCATGGAACGACTGATTTTATTATTAGATGACAAAGCTGGGGCACTAAAGGACTCGAATCGTCTATTTGTAGCCTGCTTAGGCGAAGAAGCCAAAAAGAAAGGATTTCCCCTTGTCCAGCAACTCAGACTAAGTGGCCTTACGGTGGAAATGGACTACGAGTCGAAGAGTCTCAAGGCCCAAATGCGGAGAGCTGACAAACTCGAAGCCACCCATGTGCTTATCCTCGGTGATGATGAATTGGCCAAGGGTGTGGCAACGATGCGCAACATGGAAGCCTCTACTCAAGAGGAGATTCCTCTCGAGGGCCTTGTTGAGCAACTTCTGCGGAGGTTGCAATAAGGGATGCGAGATGTGAGATATGCGATGTGGAAATTCAGGAATTGTCAATTAAGGGATTAAAGAATTAAGTCTGGCCTCGAAAAATCCCTGAATTCCTCAATCCCTTAATTCCTGAATTTGAATCTCACATCCCACATCGTTTTGCTAAATTGGGAAAGGTATTTATGCGCTTGGATTCTCTCGGTGACTGGGAACGTACTCACGACTGCTGCACTCTTGGTGCCAATCATATCGGCACTAAGGTCACGCTCATGGGTTGGGTTCAACGGCGTCGCGATCACGGGGGTCTCATCTTCATAGACCTCCGTGACCGGGGCGGTATAACTCAAGTAGTGTTCGACCCCCAGCGCAATCTAGAAGCACATCAACGTGCACACGCGCTTCGATCTGAACATGTTATTGGAGTGCAAGGCGAAGTCCGTTTGCGTCCCGAAGGCATGACTAATCCGAAATTAAAGACAGGGGAAATTGAGGTTGTGGTGGACGAGTATCGCCTTCTGAATACCTCCCTCACTCCTCCCTTTCAAGTGGAAGGGGATGTGGACGCCGGTGAGAATTTAAGACTGCGCTATCGTTTTCTGGACCTCCGCCGTCCCAACATTTTTCAGAATTTACTCAGACGGCACCATGCTGCCCAGGCCGTGCGGCAGTATCTGAATGACAGCGGGTTCCTAGAGGTGGAGACACCGGTATTGACCAGGAGTACTCCAGAGGGGGCTCGAGACTACCTTGTTCCTAGCCGAGTTAACCCAGGTAAGTTTTATGCCCTGCCGCAATCTCCCCAACTATTCAAACAACTCTTAATGATGGCAGGCTTCGATCGTTATTATCAAATCGTCAAGTGTTACCGCGACGAAGACCTCCGCGCTGACCGTCAACCTGAGTTTACCCAAATTGATATGGAGATGGCTTTTGTAAATGAGGAGAAGATTTTCAAAATCACTGAGGGATTACTTAAGCATCTTTTCGAAAAAGTTCTTGGCCACAAGCTTGAAATTCCATTCCCCCGCCTTACTTACGATGAAGCAGTTGACCGCTATGGTACAGACAAGCCTGACACCCGCTTTGGTATGGAACTGGTGGATGTGACCCCGGTGTTCGCCCATAGCAACTTTCAAGTATTTGCGCGGCTGATTCAAGCAGGCGGCATGGTCAAGGCCTTGAACCTCAAGGGCCAAGCAATCTTGCCCCGTAGTGATCTTGACAAGATGCAGGGTAAGGATAACCTGGTCAATCACTACAATGTGCAAACTGGTGCTCAGGGTGTGGCCTGGATCAAAGTGCAAGAAAATAACTGGCAAGGGCCGGTTGCCAAAAACCTCTCTAACAGCGAAAAAGATCTCCTTGCCAAAACTGCTGGCCTTGAAGCGGGAGACTTAATTCTCTTTGTGGCGGGCGAACCTAAGCTGGTAAATCCCACTTTGGACATCCTGCGAGGTCACTTCGGTCATCGTCTCAAGCTTTTGGATGATAAAAAATACAGTTTCACCTGGATTACCCATTTCCCCTTATTAGAATACGACATTGCAGAAAAGCGTTATGTCGCTGTCCATCATCCATTTACCGCCCCGGCAGAACAAGACCTAGAGATTGTCACTACCCACCCTGAGAAGGTCCGCAGCCGTGCCTACGACCTGGTTTTAAACGGCAACGAGATTGGCGGCGGCAGTATTCGTATTCATGATCATAATCTTCAGCAACAGGTATTCAAAGCTCTGGGGATTGACCAAGATGAAGCCCAGCACAAATTCGGCTTTATGCTGGATGCTCTAAAATATGGTGCGCCACCTCACGGAGGCATTGCCCTCGGTTTTGACCGACTTGTCATGCTCAT
>JAJDNT010000273.1 GCA_022340515.1 Deltaproteobacteria bacterium | reverse complement strand
GCGTGTCTGATAAGGGTTACATCGAGTACATCCTGGATTCCCATGACGCCGAGGAGTTCACCACCTTCTTCATAACCCCAAAATTGGACGTGAGCATCGATCTCGTGTCTGAGTTCGTCTCTAGGCATGTAGGGCTCTTTCCAACGATCAGCAGGTATAATTCCTTTGTAGACCACGGCAGCCTCGTTTATGATCTCGTAGATCGTGTCGAAGTCACTGTCATCACATTTGCGAATCATGCTTTTCTCCATTTATTTCATGGTCTAAGAATCACGGGTTGGCACTATTATTGCGAATGACATCCTGGTAAGGCAAGAATAAATCGTCTGCAAAAGAGATCAACTGGAATCTGGACCGTTTCTCTCGGGAGATCATCTTGCTGTTGATCTCTGGACAAACTGAAGCAGGGTAGGCCCGGATAGAATTTTGAGGGTAGACCGATGAAAAGATATTATCTGGTATTTGAGACAGGTGCACTGGAAAAAACAATCTACCCATTGCTGGAGACCACAACCATTGGCCGGGGCTCGGGCAATCTGATTCCCTTGTCAGACCCTACTGCCTCACGCAATCACGCCAAAGTGCACTACGATGAAGGGGCCTGGGTGGTTGAGGATTTGGGAAGCACCAACGGTATCATCTTTAATGGTCAGCGGGTCGAGAAAGTCTCCCTTGGGCCAGGAGACTCATTCCAGATAGGAAAAACATCCTTCTCTCTGGTTGAGAGAGAAATAGGTGAGTCAGAGGACCCTCTGCAGACAACCCTGGAATTTTTCTCGCCAACCAGTGCAGGTGCAGCTGGAACGGACCGCAGGTCTGTCCGACTCATGGATGTCATCTCTAAAATTCCCTTCTTTGCTCCCCTCCAAGATGCAGAGCGGGAGGAGTTGGCAGAGGACGCCAGCATGCATGTATTTAGTGCCGGCGAGATAATCATACGAGAGGGAGATTCAGGGCGGTCGGTTTACATCATTCTAGACGGTCGGGTAAAGGTGTTTACCAGAGATGATGGTGGGAATGAGTTGGCCCTTGCAACCTTGGGGGTAGGGCAGTTTTTTGGCGAAATGTCACTGGTGAGTGGTAAACCTCGTTCAAGCTCTGTAGCGGCCCTTGAGCTGAGTGTGCTGGTTGAACTCAGTTATCCCAGTATGGCAAAGGTGATAGAACAAAATCTGGCGGTTAAGGAAGTTATGGAGGAATATCACAAAGTCCGCAAGCAGGACACCCTGGATAAACTTGCCAAGATGGGATTGACCAAATCTGAGTTCCTTCCTTGATTTTGGAGGGCATGGAGCATAGAGCATAGAGCATAGAGTTAAAATTTCGAAATTCGAATTTCGAAATTTTAAATCCGCAATCGAAAATTAGAGCGCAAGCTCTAATCGTACTGATAAAACCCCCGTCCTGTCTTCCGTCCCAGCCAGCCCGCCTCTACGTACTGGCGCAACAAAGGGCAAGGTCGATACTTAGAGTCAGAAAAGCCGTTGTAAAGGGTTTCCATAATGGCCAGGCAGGTGTCCAAGCCAATTAGATCCGCCAGGGCCAGGGGACCCATAGGGTGGTTCATTCCCAGTTTGATCACCGTGTCAATGTCGTCTCGAGTACCTACACTATGATAGAGGCAGTAGATGGCCTCGTTGATCATGGGCATGAGTATTCGGTTGGCGATGAAGGCTGGGTAATCACCGACCTTCACCGGAGTCTTGCCAAATTTAAGGGCCAAATCCCAGGTTGTTTTAAAAGTTCTTTCCGAGGTAACCAGTCCTGGAATGACTTCAACCAGTTGCATCAAGGGCACGGGATTCATGAAATGCATCCCAATGACTTTGTCGGGACGTTTGGTCTGGGCCGCAATCCGGCCAATGGGAATAGAGGAAGTATTGGTGGCCAGGATGACCTCGAGCCTACAGATTTCGTCAAGATCGCAAAAAATGTTGAATTTTATCTGTTCATTTTCGGTGGCAGCCTCGATAACAAAGTCGCAAGCTGACAATTGGGCTTTATCAACAGTTGTTTTTATGCGGCCCAGAATAGCTTCCTTTTCCTCGCCGCTCATTTTGCCTTTATCTACATTGCGGCTCAAAAGCTTGACGATGTTTTCCAGGCCGCGCTGGACGAAATCTTCTTTGATGTCGCTCATAATCACCTGCAGGCCGCTCATGGCAGCAACCTGAGCAATGCCATTTCCCATCTGACCAGCACCGACTACTCCAATCGTTTCAATCTGCATACTATGTCCTCCGGCTTTTCTTAAAAAGTTTCCCCTACTGGTGCCGAAATAAGCTAGCAGCAGTCAGCTCGCAGCAAGCAGCAGTGATTTAGCAAATAGAGTTTTTCTGCTGCCCGCTGTCAGCTGCCTGCTGAATATTCCCGTCTCGCCCGTCTCGCGCATTGCAGTACGCTATGCGCTTTGCCAAACGCTTTTAGCGTTTGACCACCATCGCCACAGCCTCACCACCTCCGAGGCAGAGACATGCTAGTCCGGTTTTTTTGTCTTGTCTGATCATTTCGTAAAGCAAAGTTACTAGGACGCGGCAACCGCTGGCACCGATGGGATGTCCGAGGGAGACACTGCCGCCGTTGACATTCACCTTTGCCGGATCCAGTTGCAATTCACGGAGAACCCCAACAGTGGAGCCGCTGAAGGCTTCATTGATTTCGAAAAGATCCACATCTTCCCGGGCCATACCCTCTTTGGCTAAGCACTTGGGGACCGCCAGGATGGGCGCTACCAGAAGATATTTGGCATCAATGCCCGCCGAGGCTTGAGCGCCGATTGTGGCAATGATTTGGCAGCCCAAGGTCTCTGCCTTCTCTCTTGCCATAACAACCACTGCGGCTGCTCCATCGCTAATAATGGAGGCGTTACCTGCAGTGGTGACTCCCCCTTCTTTGAAAACCGGTTTTAAGCGGGCCAGACTCTCGTAAGGAGACTCCCTTGGGCATTCGTCCCGGTCAATCAAGAGAGGGTCTCCCTTTTTCTGAGGCATCGGGACCGGCAAGATCTCATCTTTAAACTTGCCGGCCTCAATGGCGGCAAATGCCCGCCGATAGGATTCAGCTGCATAACGATCCTGATCCTCACGGGTGACATTATATTTCTCTGAACAGAGCTCATTGGATATACCCATATGAAAATCATTGAAGAGGTCCCACAGTCCATCGTTTATCATGTGGTCGTACAGAGTGGCATTCCCAAGCCGGTAGCCGAATCGTGCCTTATCCAGGTAGTAAGGCGCTTGACTCATACTCTCCATGCCGCCGGCGACGGCAACATCGGCATCACCCAATTGGATAGCTTGGGCTGCCAGCATTACAGCCTTCAAGCCTGAGCCACACACCTTGTTGATGGTGAGGCACTCGGCTTCCCAGGGGAGGCCGGCTTGAATTGCGGCCTGTCTTGCCGGATTCTGACCATAGCCGCAGGGAAGAACAATCCCCATGTTAACCTCGTTTACATCTTCTTTGGAGATTCCAGCCCGTTTTATTGCCTCATCAATTACCAGTGCACCCAACTGGGTAGCGCCAAATTTACTCAGAGCACCATCGAAGTTGCCTATGGGAGTGCGCACAGCGCTAACGATGACCGCTTCTCTCATCTTGCTCTCCTATTTTTTCATCTTTTTTTGACGCATAATAGCATAGAGCATGGAGCATGGAGCATAGAGTAACAAAAATTTTCTGTATTACTCCATGCCCTTTGCCCTATGCTCTATGCCCTTACTGAGCGAGCGCTCAGTCAGAAAAATGGATATCACGTCAAAGTATTACTGTCAAGATTTTTCGCGGAAGTAGGTCGGTAACTAGTTTTGTAATCCATAAATTCTCTCATCCTTAAATCCGCAATCCGAAACTGGGAACCCGCCCAAAGGGTGGGAGTCCGAAGGATAAATCCGAAATCGCATGATTCTTCAATTCCAAATATCTTTTATATCTGAATATTTTGGACTATATTATTCCTGGCAACATTCCACAGAGAGTAAATCAGAAAAGGAGCCTGTAAGAATGAAATATAGGACGAAT
>JAJDNT010000262.1 GCA_022340515.1 Deltaproteobacteria bacterium | reverse complement strand
GTTAGCTGAATCTAGGGACTGGGGGGCACTTGTTTTAGAAGGAATACATTACTTATAAAAATATCTGACAATTATATTCTTAAGGTACCCTTCCTAAGAAACATCTTGTTTGTATCCCTGGTGATTGTGATAGTCCTACCCCTTTACGATATTCTCTTTATCTATCCTGCCTTTACCAAATTGCTTACTGAAGATAAAAGAGACGACGCTCTACAAATAGCGAGACATCTGTCGTCTTTTCTCGTTTCTCAAGACACTGAACTGAAAAAAGATCTGTTACAGGCTCATCTTTCAGAGGAGATGGAGCAACTAGGAAAGGTAAGCGATGATTTTGATCTGATCAAATTGAAATTCTTTTCGAAATCAGGAGAGGTCATATTTTCTTCCGATCCCAGGGATACGGGAAATATAAACAACAAAAGATACTTTCACGAAATCGTTGCTAAAGGGAAGATTTATGCAGAGGTAATTCAAAAAGACACTGAATCCCTTGAAGGGCAGAAGATGCCGGCGGATGTGGTAGAAACCTACGTGCCACTGATGAGGGATAAAGAGTTTCTGGGTGCCTTTGAAATCTACTACGACATCACGGCCGAAAGAACTGAGCTTGACTCTCTATTATCTCGTTCTTCTATGGTTTTGTTTGGACTAGCCTTTGCTCTTTTGTCTGTAATCAGCATTACTTTATTTAGAGAAAAGAAAACCATTACCGAACGCAAGAATATGCAAGCCCGGTTGCAGGAAGCGCAAAAGATGGAGGCCATCGCCACCCTGGCCGGTGGGATTGCCCACGAGTTCAACAACGCCCTATGTGCTGTTATTCCAAATATTGACCTGCTCAAGAGCAAGTTTCCCGGCAACGAGGAGGTAAACAAGCATGCACAGCCGATTCACACCTCCGCTCAACGAATGGCTCATTTGGCCAGTCAATTGCTGGCTTATGCCCGAGGGGGGAAATATAGACCTCAGCAAATATGCCTGAATAGATTTGTGCAAGACACACTCCCCTTTGTCAAGCACCTTATTAAAGCTTATATCGTCGTGGAGACCGATCTCCCTGAGAATCCTTGCTGGGTGGAGGCGGATCTCACCCAGATGCAGATGGTGCTCCTGGCCCTTGTGGTGAATGCGACTGAGGCCATAGAACATGGAGGTTACATTCGACTCACCGTTAAATGCGAGGAGATCGACGGAGATTTTGTCAAAGACCATGAGGAACTCAAACCTGGCTCCTATGTATCGCTCACAATCGAGGACAACGGCAGCGGCATGAGTGAGGAAACCCGAATGAGAGTGTTCGAGCCCTTTTTCACCACCAAATTTCAGGGGCGCGGCCTTGGTATGGCCGCGGTTTATGGCATAGTCATGAACCACCATGGCTTGGTTGTGGTTGATTCTGACTTAGGTAAAGGGACCGCGGTTCGTATCTATCTGCCTGAAAGTCAACAAAGGGAATGTTGTTAGGATAGGAATTTGCCGATGTCCTCCCGTCGGTGGGTGATAGTGCTTTCCGGCAGGCTTTCAAGAAAAACTTTTCCGTAGGATCTCTTGAACAGTCGGCTGTCCAGAACGGCGAGAACTCCCGTGTCAGTGGCCCTCCTGATCAGCCTCCCCAGCCCTTGCCTGAGGGTGAGCACCGCGCTAGGAACCTGATAGTCCCAAAAGGGATTCCCACCCTCCTCTGCAATTTTTTCCAGTCGTGCAGCCACCAGTGGGTCATCGGGCGGTGCGAAGGGTAATTTGTCGATGATCACACAGCTTAAAGTCTCTCCAGGCATATCAACCCCTTGCCAGAAGGAGGCTGTGCCGAGAAGCACCGAGGAGGTATCTTCGCGGAAGCGTTTGAGCAAAGTGGCTTTTGGCTGTTCCCCCTGTACCAGCAGAGGGAATCTATTCGCCTGGCTCAGCCGAGAATGGACCGCCCGCAGATTCCGATGGCTGGTAAAAAGAATGAATGCGCGCCCCCCGGTCTCTTCCAAGATAGCTGCCACTTCATTAGTCAGAGCCGGAATAAAACCGGGAGAATCCGGCAGCGGCAGGTGCTTGGGCAGATAAATCAGCGCTTGCTCACCATAGGAGAAGGGAGTATCCAGAATCAAACCCTCCGTTTCTTGAGGCAGCCCAAGCCTCTTTTTGAAAAATTCGAGACTCTTCCCTACAGCGAGGGTGGCGGAGGTGAAAATGTATGGCTTGGCTCGGTGAAAAAGGAGTTCCTCAAGAATCGGTGCCACTTGCACTGGCGAGGCCCAGAGAAACTTGCCCCTGCCTCTGGTTTCGTACCAGTAGACATAGTTTGGATCGCTTTGGGCAAGTATCAGTTCAAAGGCCTGCCTGATTTCCAAGGATCGCCTATGGCAGGAAGCCAGCCCCTCACTTAGGTCTTCGTGACTAAAAAGTTCCGCGATTAGCTGCTCCAAACTCCGACTCAGCTCCGACCACCGTTGATTGAGTTCTTGGGGAAAAGTTTCTGGTTGTAAACGTTGCCTCTTGTCGCTTGCGGAAAACCCTTCAAAAAACTGCACGGTCAACCTGCCAAGATTCTGCAGTGAACGGGTAAGAGATGTGTTCTGGCTCTGTGCTGCGGCCATCTCACCTGAGATATCACGAAAAAGCTCGAGCAAACGATAGTTGCTCACCTGGATGCTGAAATAGCTGTTTGCCGTCTCTTCCAAAAGGTGCGCCTCGTCAAATATCACCACCTCATAGGGGGGAATCACCTGCCCGTACCCACCGGCTCTCACAGCCAGATCTGCGAAAAATAAGTGATGATTGACCACGACGATCTCTGCGCTGGCTGCCTCCTGGCGCAAAGTGGTTAGAAAGCATTGCTCGAACATGGAGCACTTCTGCCCTAAACACCGGTCCCCTCGAGCGCTCACTGACTCCCAACCAGCAAAATCATCGGGAAGCCAATGGATTTCCGCTCTATCTCCAGTGCTCGTTTGCTGAGCCCAGTCAATTAATGCTTTGGTCAACCCCTTGCCATCATCTAGAAATAGCTCCGGCTGATCGATAGAACGATGAAAGCGGTACAGACAAAGGTAATTTGCCCTACCCTTCATACATACCGCCCTAAATGGTTGTGTCATGTGCCTCTTGAGGAAAGGAATGTCCTGGTCTAATAACTGATCTTGAAGTGTTTTTGTCCCTGTGGAGATAATCGTCTTTTTCCGGCTCAGCACTGCTGGAATCAGGTAGGCGAGGGTTTTCCCCGTGCCGGTGCCCGCTTCTATTATGCTGGCTCGCCCTTCACCGATGGCGGCCCTCACCTCCAGCGCCATGGTCTCCTGCACGGACCGATATTCGTAGTCTTGAAGGACGCGACTCAGCAGACCATCACTGCCGAAGATCTTCTCCATATCGATCCTCTATATACCAGGCCTGACTTTAGAAAAAGTGTGCAACAGAACTGCTACCCCAATTGGTCTTCGGAAATCCCAAATCCCAAGCACGAAATCCTTAACAAATTCAAATTCTCCAAATCCAAATAGCCAAAACCCAATGCTACGTTTAATCTTTCGTTTGGAACATTTGAATATTTGAATTTCGGATTTATTTAGGATTTATAATTTCGATATTAGGACTTACTGACTTGAATTGGAACGTAGAACCTGAGATCTAAAACAATAGGGCGTTAATAGATCTACATGGGTTCCTCATCCAGGTCACCCTTGAAAAAATCATCCTCGGCAGGGGCGGATTCTTCAGTGGTTTCGGTAGGGGCTGTTCCTTCCTTGAACGCTTCAAATACCGCATTTCCGTCGCCAGGTTTGGCCAGCAGTCCCGTTTTCGGGTCTATTTTTGCGAACACAACATTCTCCGGTACTATGAACGCGTTCACCGGTTTGTTGTTGAGGATATCCATCATAAAAGTCACCCAAATGGGACTGGCTGCTCTGGACCCGGTCTCAAATTTGCCAAGGGTCGTATCATCGTCAAATCCAACCCAGACTCCAGTAACGTAATCGGGTGTGAAACCAATGTACCAGGCATCTTGGAGTTTATTTGTCGTTCCGGTCTTGCCGGCTGCTGGGCGCTTGAGGGCACGAGCCCGCCAGCCGGTACCGTATTTGACCACCTCTTGAAGCAAGTGGGTCATGATGTAGGCCGTGTCTTTTTCGAGAACTCGCTCCCTTTGAGTTGTGTGCTCCTCTAAGATATTCCCATTGCGATCCAAAACTTTGGTGATAAATATAGGACTCACCAACTCACCCAGATTAGCGAAAACTGAATAGGCATTGGTGAGCTCCAGGAGAGAAACTCCTGAAGAGCCCAAAGCCAGCGATAAATCCCGAGATAAAGGTGAGGTGATGCCAAAGCGTCGAGCATAGTCAATGACGTAATCGATGCCAATATCTCGCAGGATCTTGATGGTCACCACGTTCCGAGAAAAGATCAAAGCAGTGCGGAGCAAGGTGGGTCCATAGAATTTTTCTTTATAATTCTTAGGCTTCCACTTAAAGTCCATTTCATCGTCAGTGTAAATAATCGGTGAATCGATGATAATGGTAGCAGGTGTATAGCCCTTATCCAATGCCGCCGCATAAGTAAAGGGTTTAAATGCAGAACCGGGCTGACGTCGAGACTGAATGGCACGATTGAACTGGCTCGTATTGAAATCCAGTCCACCCACCATGGCCTTAACATGACCGGTAGAATTTTCCATACAGAGCAAGGCACCCTGGACCTCAGGTTCTTGCTCTAGAGCAAGTATCCAGCCCTTGGTCTTGCTGTCCTCCTCCAGCAGGCGTACCAGTACGACATCTCCAACCTTCAGCACCTTTGCGGGATCGCTGACCTTCACGGTACCATAGGCTATCTCTGGATCGGGCTTGCGAGCCCACTCCATGTTTGCCACCGGCAGAGTTCCCAGAGTCCCATTCAGCCGCACTGATACATTTTTTTCTTCTCTAGAAACTTTTATTACCACTCCCTTGACCACAGCCCCTTTCTCAAGCTTCCTCTCTTCACCAGATTCTTGCAACTCTTTAAAATATGACTCGATTTCCTCTGGTGCTAGCTGTTTAAGGGGTCCCCTGTAGCCCTCGCGCTTGTCCAATTCGTACAGACCTTTATGGGTGGCTTTTTGAGCCGCTTTTTGAAAGGCCAGATTAACAGTAGTGTAAACCTGAAGCCCCTCTCGATAGAGAGCTTCTTCACCATATTTTTCCTCTAGGTAACGACGGATATGCTCGGTAAAGTAGGGAACACTGCCGACATTCCAGTCCTTGCGCTTTTTGATATCCAACTCATAGGCCAGAGCTTCGGCGGCCTCATTGGTGCTGATATATCCATCCGCCACCATCCTATTTAAAACGTAAACCTGCCTTTCTTTTGCCCTATTTGGGTGACTGTAAGGCGAATATCGACTGGGCGCTTGAGGCAAACCAGCAAGGGTGGCGCATTCGGCAAGATTGAGCTCCTCTACGTTTTTGCCGAAGTAATTCTGAGCCGCGGCTTGCACTCCGTAAGCACCGTGGCCAAGATAAATTTGATTCAGGTATAAGAAGAGGATTTCTTGTTTAGACAGGTACTTTTCAATCCGATAGGCAAGAATTGCTTCTCTGAGTTTGCGAGTAAAACTTCTCTCTGGGGTGAGGAGCAAGGATTTAGTTACTTGCTGAGTTATGGTGCTCCCGCCCTGGACAATGCCACCTGCCTTGATGTTTTTCCACAGGGCACGAAGTATACCGAAGAAATCAATCCCTTCGTGTTCAAAAAATCGGGAATCTTCTGCCGAGACAAAAGCTTCAATTAACCTTTGCGGAATTTGCTCTAAAGGAACAACTATCCTTCGCTCTAGATAGAACTCAGCGATGAGGTTATTATTATCATCATACACTGTGGTGACGATAGAGGGCTGATAATCTTTCAGCGAGGTAATCTGGGGAAGATTCCGGGTAATACGATAGAACCCGTAAGCACCACTCAACAAGAGGACAGATATAAGTATCAAAGAAGTCCAGACAATAAATCGAACTTTTCCCCTCTTACGCCTCTTCGGTAGTTGCGGTCGTCTAAAATGACCTCTTAAAGTTGCCAAGACAAGATTTCCCTTCTAGTTTATTAAAAAGCTGGATTTTAAAACACTAAGCTACTTATGTCAAAAGCATTTATCAGAAGATCTCTATATAGATGCTCCCCATATCTTTATAATCTTTGCAGAAATTATGCCGAGATCCAAGAACGATAAGCCATCTTTTAAATCAATACTACATACCTCTGCTGATAAAAGCTGCAGAAAGACTCCATTTCCGCTAGAATTAAGCAATGATTTTGATCATAGTCAGTAAAACTCAATTTTACCGTTTACTTCAGTGGGAGTTCTAACCCGGATATTTAGTGAATTGCTGTGGCGAGACCATGAATTCAACTGTTATCGTGGATAGAGTCCTGAACATTGCCCACCGTGGCGCCCGTTCTCTTGCTCCGGAGAACACTCTTTCTGCGGCGCGAAAGGGTCTGGAAGTAGGGGCTGACATGTGGGAGTTGGACGTTCAGTTGACCGCTGACGGTGAACTTATCGTTATTCATGATTCTACCCTGAAACGGACTTCAAATGCTGAGGATGTGTTCCCCTACCGGAGGCCCTGGCAGGTCCACGAGTTCACCCTCGATGAGATCCGCAAACTTGATTTCGGCTCTTGGTTTATGGAACAAGATCCCTTCGGCCAGATCGCTGCTGGGGTCGTTACCGATAAGGATTTACAAAGCTATATGGGTGAGCCGGCTCCAACACTAGAGCAAGCACTCTTATTGACCCGCCAACATAACTGGTCTGTCAATGTAGAGATAAAAGATCTCAGAAATAAACCAGGCAACAACCTAATCGTCGACCAGGTAATTGCTCTGGTGGAAAAATTGGACATGGTGGATATGGTCCTGGTTTCATCCTTCAATCATAAATATCTGGCCCAAAGTGCAGCCTCCTATCCCCATGTGGTCACGGGCGTTTTGGACACAAAACCTCATGGGCGACCAGCTTCTTTGCTCCGCCGCCTTGGGGCTCGGACCTACCACCCCCGCAAAATTTTTATTCGTCCAGCAGACATTCCTAGGTTAAAACGCCAGGGCTTTCGGGTGTACATTCGAACAATAAACGATAGGAAAACTATGGAGAGACTGGCGAGGGCGGGTGTAGACGGTATATTTACTGATTTTCCTCAGGTGCTCGCCTCGATCGTCACCAGCTATGGGAGGGCTAAAGCTTAGCCTGCATTACTTACAAATCTTACCCTTTACCCACCACCTGCTGTCTGTGGCGCTGTCGATGATCCACTGTTTCGTCAGTTTTCTTTACCCATGTTCCTTGAATAAAGGCCTCGGTCATTCTATAGGCTTCTTCGTCCGTGTACTGCCTGGGCGGGTGTTTCATGAAGTAGGCAGATGGACCATAGAGGATGCCGCCCTCCTCTCTGTCTAAGGCCAGTTTACAGCAACGGATGGCGTCAATGCCAACGCCGGCAGAATTAGGCGAATCTTCCACCGAAAGGCGCAACTCTAAGTCCATTGGCACATCACCGAAAAGCTTGCCTTCCATGCGAATAAAGCAAATTTTGTTATCTTTCTGCCAAGCTACGTAGTCGCTTGGTCCAATGTGGATGTTCTCGTCATCCAAGCGCTCTTTCGTGACCGATTGAACCGCCTCGGTTTTTGACTTCTTCTTGGAAAGGAGACGACTACGGTTTAACATATTAAGAAAATCGGTATTGCCTCCAGTATTTAGCTGATAAGTGCGCTCCAGTTTTACGCCCCGCTTGTTGAAAAGATCGGTGAGAATCCGGTGAACTATGGTAGCACCAAGCTGGCTTTTGATGTCATCGCCTATGATGGGAAGATTTCTCTCTTTAAATCGGTTGGCCC
>JAJDNT010000261.1 GCA_022340515.1 Deltaproteobacteria bacterium | reverse complement strand
GAACTGTGGTTGATTTCGACTCCGCCCAAACTGCCGATACCCAGAAATTTGCCCATATGTTTTGCGCTATGTTAGAAAGAGGCGTATATCTGGCCCCATCACAATTCGAGGCGGTTTTTGTCAGTCTGGCCCACGAACAGGAAGACATCGATAGGACACTGGCGGCAGCGGACGAGGTATTCAAACAGATTTAGTTTACTAGCTAGCTGACAGAAAGAAGTCAGAGATCAGAGGACAGTTGGTTCGAAACAGGGAATATCGAACCGCAGAACAAGGAACCGCAGAATGATGAAGTGATAACTTCGATATTAGAAATTCCTTGTTCGAGATTCTGCGGTTCAAAGAGGCGGTAGCCCAGATGAAGTCAATCCTGATTGTTTTTCTCCTAAATTCTGCCTCCTGGCTCCTTTCTCTATGCCCTATGCCCTATGCTCCATGCCAAGTGACGGCTTTAGCCAAATGACCGCGCAGCCTTGTGACAGCTCAGCGTAATGACCTAATAACAAGCCCTTTCGCGAACGCAATTCTTTTCACAAAAAACCGTTGACTTTCCCAAGGTGCTGTGGTAGGGAAGTACGTGAAGTTTTACACGAACTATGTTGCCGCCTTCGGGCAGCCTATATTCGTGGGCAGAGGCCAGACCAGAAAGAGAGAGGGGTGGCCTTCATGAAAGAAGACACCAAGAAAGCTCTCAGGCTGGTCGGGCTCGCCAGCACTCTGGGACTCACCATTGTCATCGCCACCTTCATCGGGCTGGCTTTGGGACTCTGGTTAGACAGAGTGTTTAATACCAGCCCGTGGCTTACCGTAATCTTTCTCATAGTTGGTATTATTGCAGGATTTCGTAATTTTTACCGTTTTATGAGCAAACGCGCCAAGGAGTGAGGGTCATCTCTGACCCAGGCACTATGCGTATAAAAGATGAGGCCCTGTTAAAAAAGATCGAATTATTCAACTGGGTCCTATTAGCACTTCTTACAAGTAGTAGTTTCGTTTTTTTCTCCCGAGAATTTGGCTTTGGGGTCCTGGTCGGCGGGATATTGGCCATCGCTAATTTCTATTTGATGAAGCGAAGTCTTTTCAGGGCTCTGGATTCACAGAGAAAAGGAAAAACCCGGTTTTTCTATTTGCTTAAGTATTACCTGCGCTTTGCAGCCTTGGGAATTATTATCGCCTTGTTGCTGATCAAGGGGTGGGTAAGCCCTTTTGGCATGTTGTTGGGTTTGTCCATAATCGTACTTGGCATTGCGCTGGTAGGTATTGACGAGGCGCGAAAATTCTTTTTCAAGGGGGTAGTCTAGGCCATGGAACATCCAATAATCTTCCTGAATCTCCTTTTTAGCAAACTTGGTCTACCTATTGTTCACGATTTCACTGAAGCGCATACCTTTCTACAGAAAATACTCCTGCCCTATGTGACCTATACCTGGGTGATTATGATCGCTTTAGTGATCCTAGTCAAACTAACGGTTCGTAAGATCGAACTGGTTCCCAAGGGTGGCCAGAATGTCTTCGAGGTTGTGATCAACGGCATCGAGGAGTTCATGGTTGGCGTTACCGGTGAAGATGGTCGCTACCTGTTTCCATTGATAGGCACACTAGCGTTTTTTATTCTCATTAGTAACTACATGGGAATGATCCCGGGCTTCTTCGGTCCCACTGCCAATGTCAACACCACCTTGGCATGTGCCATAATAGTGGTTTTCTACACCCACGTAATCGGTGTCAAGTTCCATGGGCCTGCATACATAAAACATTTCATGGGGCCGATCTGGTGGCTTTCACCCCTCATCTTTGTGGTTGAGGTAATTGGGCACCTTGCCCGTATTCTTAGCCTGTCCATCCGACTTTTTGGTAACATCTTCGGTGAGGAACTGGTGCTCGCTATCCTGATGTTTCTGGCGGGTCTTTACCTCGCTCCTTTACCGGTGATGTTCTTAGGTCTGTTTACCGGCGGCGTGCAGGCCTTTATTTTCTGTCTGCTTTCAATGATGTACTTCGCCGGCGCCATTGAGCATGCCCATTAAACTATTAACCTTTGGTCGGGTGCAAGAATGGGGCGTCAGCAAAATAGTTGGGAAGAAGGTCGTAGTTTGGAAGAAGGCCATATTAATAATTACAAACAAGGAGGGCTTTTTGCATGAAAAGGAAAGTTCTGTTTCTGACGCTGGTGCTGGTTCTGGGTTTCGCCGCCTTGGCTTTTGCAGGAGAGGCGACGGAAGCTGAAAAGGTTGTAGGTCTCAGGTTCTTCCTCTACTCTGCCGTGGCAGCTGGTTTCTCCATTGCCATCTCTTCTATCGGCTGCGGTATTGCTCAGGGAATCTCCATTAAGAGCTCGGTGGAAGGTGTTGCCCGTAATCCCGAGGCCTCTGGTAAAATTACTGTGACCATGATGATCGGTCTGGCGATGATTGAGTCCCTTTGTATTTATTGCTTGGTTATCTGCCTGATTCTGATCTATGCAAACCCGGTGTCCAAGCTCATCCAAGGTTTTGTAGGGCTGGTTGCCCACTAGTAGCTTAACTGCGGATATCCGACCGGGGGATTGATCAGAAAGTGGGTCAATCCCCCGGTCACCCTTTGAATTGAGATCGGCTCAGCCGCCGATATTAAAACAGGACTGTGAGGTTATGAAGTTCGCCAAGATTCCCATGGCCACGATCAACCGGCTGTCGATCTATTTAAGAAACCTAGACGAATTGATAGCCAATGATGTCGAGGTGATCTCTTCAGAGCGCTTGGCCAAGCAGTGTGGGGTGAATCCAGCCCAGATTCGCAAGGACCTGGCGTACTTCGGTGAATTTGGAGTGAGGGGTGTTGGCTATAGAGTCAAAGACCTCTACTCTCAAATCAAAGAGATACTCGGTCTCAATCGCCCGTGGAACATGGCATTGTTCGGAGTAGGTAATCTAGGTTCAGCCCTTATTCGCCATGCCAACTTTCTCAAGCATGGATATCGATTCGTGGCTGCCTTTGATTCAGATCCTGAAAAAATCGGCAAGAGTCTGCCCAATGGCCTTGTCATTGAGCACGTTGACCGCTTCGAGGAATTAGTAAAGGAACGCAACGTTGAGATGGGCATTATCGCTGTGCCGCCGGAGTCCGCCCAGAGTGTGGCAAACCAGCTCATTCTTGCTGGGATCAACGGGATTTTGAATTTCTCTCCGGTTCAGATTCAGGTACCTGACTGCTGTCGAGTGGAAAACGTAGATTTCTCAATCAAACTAGACAACCTCGCCTACCATATTTCTTCGACCAGCACTTAGCCCTGATATTTCATGAATCACCTGCTGCGACCGCGGATACGGCCGGCCTTCCTTGCGTCCTCGGGTGTCGGCCCCTGCAGCGTACTATTCAAGTACGCCTCGGAACCAACACCCTGTGGTTGCCAGGTGGCCCGCCCATCTTCGCGGTCTGGCGACAGCAATTCATGAAATATCAGGGCTTGGAGTGAGGCTCGAGGTGTGCCGAAGAGCACAGCGCTATTAGGCTTGAGAGGATGAGGACTGTCCACCTGCGGTCAAGCTCCAAATCCCAAACAAATCCGAATGACCAAAATCCCAATTACCAATACGCAAGAATTGACTACTGGTACAAGGGTCTGTTTTGAACTTTGGAATTTGAGATTTTGAATTTGTTTGGGATTTGGTACTTGGGATTTGTGATTTATGCGTTGGTTGTACAAGAGCGATCTCTATTCGAGCACTCCTCTTAAGTACCTTCCTGTGTGCGATTCGGGTATTTCTGCTATCTTCTCCGGCGTCCCGGTGCCCACAATCCTGCCACCCTCTGTCCCTCCTTCAGGTCCAAGATCAATGACAAAATCTGCGGTCTTAATAACATCCAGGTGGTGCTCTATTACCACCACGGTGTTGCCCGCTTCCACCAGGTGATTTAGAACATAAAGAAGCTTTTTGATGTCGTCGAAGTGCAGACCCGTGGTGGGTTCGTCCAGCAGATAAAGGGTTCTGCCGCGACTGCGCTTGCTGAGTTCGCGGGACAGCTTTATTCTCTGCGCTTCACCACCAGACAAGGTTGTGGCTCCTTGGCCGAGTTTGAGGTAGCCAAGCCCGACTGCCTGCAAGGTAGAAAGCTTGTCTTTGATAGCAGGGATGTTGGCAAAAAACCTGAGGGCCTCGTTGATAGTCATCTCCAACACTTGCCAGATGTTTTTCCCCTTGAAAATGATTTCTAGGGAGACTCGGTTAAAACGGAGACCATTGCACTGATCACAGGTAACATACACATCTGGCAAGAAATGCATTTCCACTTTGAGGATGCCTTGACCGCTACAGGCTTCACAGCGGCCGCCCTTGACGTTGAAACTGAAACGACCGGCTCTGTATCCCCGGGCCCGAGCCTCGGGCACCTGAGCCAAAAGGCTGCGTATCTGGTTGAAGACGCCGGTATAGGTGGCTGGGTTCGACCTGGGAGTACGACCGATTGCGCTCTGATCAATGTGAACAACCTTATCTATTTTTTCGAGACCCAGAATTCGTGCATGGGCACCAGGATGTTTCCGTGCACGATAAAGAGATTTTGCGGCGGCAAGGTAAAGGGTGTCCAGGATTAAACTGCTCTTCCCCGAGCCAGATACACCAGTAACACAGGTAAAGAGACCAACAGGAACAGACGCGGTTATGTTCTGAAGATTGTTGGCCCTGGCCCCTTCGATGGTGATAAAACCCCGTTGGGGCGTGCGCCTCTTAAATGGCAGGGCGATGGTCAACCTGCCGGAGAGGTATTGTCCTGTAAGAGACTCGGGGTGTTGACTAATCAGTTCCGGCTTGCCACTAAAAACCAGATAACCGCCGTGATCACCGGCACCAGGACCCACGTCAATGACATGATCCGCCGCCATAATGGTCTCGGTGTCGTGTTCCACAACCAAAACCGTGTTGCCCTGATCCCGAAGAGCTTTGAGGGTGTCCAGGAGACGGTTGTTGTCCCGCTGGTGCAGGCCAATACTCGGCTCGTCAAGGATATATAGCACCCCCACTAGTTGGGAGCCGATCTGGGTGGCAAGACGGAGCCGCTGGGCCTCACCACCCGACAGAGTAGTGGAAGCGCGATCAAGAGTTAGATAAGAAAGTCCCACCTGAGTGAGAAATTCCAGCCGCTGTCGGACTTGGCTGATCAAGCGGTTGGCCACGGGAGCCAACTGGGCTGAAAAGCGCAGTTGTCTGAGCCATTCATCCAGGCCAAGAATGTCAAGGCTGCTGACCTGATAAATGTTCATATCCTCGATGGTTACTGCTAAGGATTCCGGCCTTAATCGTGCACCCTTGCAACTGGGACATACTTCTTCTCTCTCTATTTCTACTCCCAGGCCTGAACAATCAGGACAAGCGCCGAGACCGCTGTTGAAGCTAAATAGTTGTGGAGAAGGCTCCACCATTTTAAGGTTGCAAGCATGGCAAATGGGTAGGTCAGTGAAATCCCAGTAGTCCCCGTCAAGAATGGCCACTCTGGCTCTACCTTCAGCAGTCCTGAGTGCAAGCTCCAAGGAATCTGTTATCCGCCTGATACCATCAGGCCGCACCACTAGTCGGTCCACAACAACTTCGATTTGCTGATTTGGATCAGGGTCTAGTTGAATGGGCTCGTCAAGATCAAGGACAAGTCCATTTACCCGCACTCGAACGAATCCTTCCCTCCTCAACCGGCTGAAGATGTTTTTTAACTTACTTTTCCGGCGCCATATTAGTGGGGACAGTATGAGAATCCGGGTGTTTTCTGGCAAGGTAAGGATCCGGTCAACCATTTGCTGGATGGTCATGGCCTGGATCTTCTCGCCGCAGCCGGTACAGTGAACCTGACCTACCCTGGCAAAAAGGACTCTCAAATAGTCATAGATTTCCGTAATGGTTCCGACGGTGGAGCGGGGGTTTTTGCTGGCGGTCTTCTGTTCAATGGCGATAGCCGGGCTCAGACCCTCGATTGAGTCCACATCGGGCCGGTCCATTTTTTCCAGAAACTGCCGAGCATAAGAGGATAGTGATTCCACATAACGCCTTTGGCCCTCGGCATACAGGGTGTCGAAGGCCAGGGATGACTTACCGGAGCCGCTAATCCCGGTGATAACCACCAGACGGTTGCGGGGTATATGGACGTCAATATTCTTGAGATTGTGCTGTCGCGCACCGCGAACGATTATCTTATCCATCTAGCGTTTCTCGTCACGCATGTCACATTTTTCATCAGATGAAGTGAAGATGATTATACAGAATCAGGATGTAAAGAGGAATCGGGTAGTGTTTGGCCATTTTCCATAGGAGAAAAATATTCCTTGCTCCCTGAGAAGGGAAGACAAAGAGATGGCAGGGTCAGCTAACTACTATATACGGTGGCAGTTCCTTGAGCGACAAAGTTTAGATTAAAAGATGAGATACAAGTTGGCAGGAAAATGCTAGGAGAGTTTATATAATAACGCTTTAAATGTAATCGACCTGAACAAGATATCAGATCCCTATGGTATTAGGTGAGCGAGAGTCAAGATAAGGGATTTCCCTTCTCATCCCAACCACGAATTCGGTAATAGTCATTGAGCATAAATCGGAGTTCTTCTTCTGTGATTACCTCTCCTGTCTTGGAGAGTTGCCGGTGCAAGCCTTTCGGCAGCCGGTCGTCTTCAGGTTCCAGACCTTCTCGGAGGTTAAATCGGCGAACCAATGTGCTAATGCTTGCAGCCCTGGATCTGAGTGCTTCTTTTCCCCCGTTCATCCCGGTTACGGCATGGATTATTTGCCCCAGCTTCTCCCAGGGATAGAGGTCACGGTAAAAACGGCAGAGGATAAGAGTGTCAAAAATCGTCAAGCGATCTTCAAAGTCTACGAATAGTTCTGCCTTACCTTTGATTTCATCGGGGCTGATAAGGCCACTCAGTTCAGGTTTGTAAAATGTTGATCTCAAATGACAGGCCCCGCGGTCAGAGGTAGCGTATCCTAGGCCCATTCCCTTGAGTACCCGGGGATCATAACCAGCCGGTTCCAGGCCCTTTACGTGAACAGCAATCTCTTCCAGATCCCATTCCTTCGCAGCCACCCTAATTCCCTGGGCCAGTACCTCACCGACGTCTTCTCGTCCTGCTATTTTCTTGAGCATCTCAGCTATGGCATCCACATCACCATAATCAATCTTGTAGTCGATCTTTCCTCGCCTAGCCGCCTCGATGGTAAGGCCGCATAGATTCCCAGCCGTGATGGTGTCCATGCCCAGACGGTCGCAAATGTCATTCAGATAAGCAATTTCCTCAATGCTGTCGATGAGACAGATACCGCCAAAGGCATAGATTGTCTCATATTCCGGCCCTTCCAGCTTGAGTCCGGCATGGCGCCCGCGCAGGACCGTGGTCATCCGGCCACAGGCCATGAAGCATTTAAGACAAGCGTGTGGCTTTACCTGACATCTCTCATGTAGGGCATCAGCACTGATCTTTTCCCAGTGCTCACAACTCCCCTCAGACCAGTAACGGGTGGGGAAAGCCCTGGCCTGGTTCACGATTTTAACCATCATGGGTGTGCCCATGGTTTTATAAGCCTTGACTCCGGCATCGTCCTTCCCTTCCGTCGCCAATTTTTTGCAAAACTCACGGACTGCATTCTGATCATAAAGGGACCTTTTTCGGTCACCCTGAAAGAGCACAGCTTTGAGCCGCTTTGCCCCCATGACCGCGCCCACCCCAGTCCTGCCGGCAGAGCGCCAGTAATCATTTTCGATCACCGCAAAACGAACCAGGTTTTCCCCAGCAGGGCCAATAACCACGGCGCCTGGTCTCTTGAGGCCTGAGTCAGAGCGGGCAAATCGTTCGAGCACCGTGTCCTCTGTTTGAAAAGTGTCCATTCCCCAGATATCGCCGGCGTCATGAAACTCCACACCTTCCGGGCGAACAACCACAACTTTTGGTTCAGCACACTGCCCCTTGATCACAATAGCGTCGAAGCCTGTGGAATCAATGGCTTCGGGCACCTTTCCCCCTGAGTATGATTCAGTGTAGAAACCGGTCTGAGGTGACTTGGTGAAAACCCCGTAACGGCAGGAGCCCCAGATAGCACTTCCAGTAACAGGTCCCGTAGCGAAAACGAGATGATTTTCGGGACTCAGCGGGTCAACACCCTGGGGATTCAGCTTATAGAGAAGGTGAGAGGCCAAGCCCTTTCCGCCAAGGTAACTGCCTAATACCTCATCGGGTATTGCTTCGAAGTCAAAAGTCTCTTCACTTAGGTTAACCACCAGGATTCGTCCGAAAAAGCCATGCATGCTTTCTTCCTTTGAGTGCTTGGTTTTTGGATCAAGCGAAGGCGCCTGAGATGGGTACACCCTCTGGAAATTCACAAGCCGAGATAGGCCGTCTTGATATGCGGATCATCCAGAAGTGTTTTGGCCGTACCTTCCATGGCCACGCGGCCGTGCTCCAAAACGTAACCGCGGTCGCTCAAACTCAAGGAGTGTTTCACATCCTGTTCAACAAGAAGGACGGTCGTGCCCTGGTCAGCGATTTTGCGCACAGTTTCAAAGATATTTTTTATCAGGAGAGGCGCCAATCCGAGGGACGGTTCGTCAAGCATCAACAGCTTTGGCCTGGCCATGATGCCCCGGCCGATGGCCACCATCTGCTGCTCACCTCCGGAAAGGGTCATGGCCAATTGGGACTCTCGTTCACTGAGCCGGGGAAACAGCGTGTATACCTCATCGATCATCTTGTCCACGTGCTGGCTGGCACGGCTGTTGTAGCCTCCGACGACGAGGTTGTCTTTCACGGTCATAAGTGTGAAGAGTCGCCGTCCCTCGGGGACCTGCACGATCCCATATTCCACAATTTTATCAGGAGAGGCGGCTTGAATGGCATTACCCTCAAAGGAAACTTCTCCCCTAGATGGATGAAGCAGACCGGAAATTGTCTTCAACAGAGTAGATTTGCCAGCACCGTTACCTCCGATGATGCTGACCACCTCGCCTTCCTCTACGTGTAGGGAAAGGTCAAAAATGACCTGGACGTCGCCATAGTAGACATCGATATTTTTTACCTCAAGAAACGCCATACTCTTCTCCCAGATACGCCTTGATCACATTTTCGTCTGCGGCGACTGTTTCTGGAATACCTTCGGCAATTTTTTGACCGAAATGGATGACCACGATCCAGTCTGAAAGCGCCATGATCGCCCGCATGATATGCTCAATGACAAATACAGTGATACCGCTCTCACGAAGATTTTTGATAATCTCGACCATCTCGTCTACTTCCGTGGGCCGTAAACCCGCCATGACCTCATCGAGCAATAATAATCTAGGTTCCGTAGCCAGAGCTCGGGCTATCTCTAACCGCTTGCGATCGGCGATGGTCAGATTTCCGGCTCTTATGTCTTTCTTATCTTCGAGATGGAGATACTTAAGGATTTCGAGGGATTTCTTTTCGGCATCGGCTCTCTTGTCCTTGTTTGCAAAGCTTCCTACCATGACGTTGTAGAGGACGCTCTTGGAGGAAAAGGGCTTGACGATCTGAAAGGTGCGTGCCAAACCCTTCTTGCATAGATTCCATGGCTTCTCATTGTTGATCTTTTCACCATTGAAATAGATATCTCCCTCAGAGGGTGGATATACCCCAGCGATGCAATTGAAAGCAGTGGACTTGCCTGCACCGTTGGGGCCGATTAGGCCCAGGATCTGGCCGTCATCAATGCTGAGGTTTAAGTTGTCCACCGCCCTCAGTCCACCGAAGTCCTTTGTGAGATTTTTTAGCTCGAGAATCTTCATACCTTACTCCGTGCCGGCTGGCTCAGGGATCAGCCGGTAGAGCAGTTTATGGTAAACTCTGGTCAGCGGTTCTTGCAGGCCCCGTGGTTGGTAGATCATGACCAACACAAGGACGGTTCCGAAAATGATGAGATGCAGTCCCGGCAAAGTAGCCCCGAAGTAGATACGGGAAAAGTCGCTGACCGGCCTGAGTAAAAGAGCTCCAAGGACCGGACCGGCAATGGATCCACGACCGCCGATCAAGGCAATGAAGGCAATCTCAAAAGAGAGGTCCAGGGAGATGATGCTTTTGGGATGGATGAACAAGGTGAACTGGGCGTAAAAAGTTCCGGCCAGGGCGGTAAGAAAAGAACTCATGGCCATGGCGATAAGCTTACATCTTGCCACATTGACGCCCAAGCTCATGGCTGCCTCGGGTTCCTCGCCACCTGCATTCAAGTAATAGCCCAGTTTGGAGCGGGAGATAAAATAGGTCAATGCCAGGACGGCCACAAGCATTATCAAGATAATATAGTAATAAGGCTCCTTAGTGGTGAACATAAGATTGGTCAGCCCCACATTTCGTGGAGGTATTTGCAAGCCCCGCGGCCCGTTGAGATTGAAAGGGCCCAGGTAGTCGATGTTTTCGACCATAACCCTTATGCCCTCGCCAAAGGCGATGGTGGCCAGGGCAAAATAAGCACCACGCATTTTAAAGGTTGGCAACCCGATAATTATTCCTACGATAGCTGCGAGAATACCACCTACGATCATTCCGAGCCATGGGCTGATGCCGTACTGCAGGTACAAAATGGTCGAGGAGTATGCCCCAATTCCGACAAAGGCGGCGTGCCCCAGAGGAAGTACCCCGGCGAAACCCCCGACCAAATTCCAGCTCGAGGTGAGATAGGCGTAAAGATATAGTAAAATAAGAATGTGGAGATAGGTGGGGCTGCGCAGTACCAGCGGCAGTCCGAAGGTAATGATTCCAACTAAAAGCAAGGAAGATATTTGAAGATTTTGTCTTGTCATCTGTTCACCCATGAGAGGCTTAGGCTACCAGTCGTATCTCACGCCGAATAAGCCCGAAGGCTTGACAAACAGGACCAGCAGAAAAAGTCCGTAAACGATAGCCTCGGTCCAAGTAGCCGCCATGAATTGCGGACCCACCGACTCGATCAAGCCGATAATGATTCCTCCCAAGATTGCGCCTCCGATGCTGCCGAGCCCTCCCAGCACCACGATAATGAAGCCTTTGATGTCGAACAATACCCCGACGGTGGGGAAGACGTTGTAAAAGGGCACGAGGGTGACCCCAGCAATACCGGCCGTAGCCGTGCCGATGCCGAAAGCGATGTTGTAAACTCTATATTGCTTGATGCCCATGAGACTGGCTGCATCCCGGTCGAGGCTTGTGGCGCGAATGGCTCTTCCCGTGCGTGTTTTCTGCAGGAACCAATAGACTGAGCCGGCGGTGATAATAGCTGCAAAGAACCCCCAAAGTTTGGGAACGGATATTAGCATTTCCCCGAATTCCAGCATCTTTCCCCGCAAGGGGTTGTCCTGAATGCTGCGGTACTGCGGGCCGAAAACAAGCAAGGTAAGGTTGTCCAGGATATACCAGACGCCTGTGGTAACGATAATCACGGTGATGGGCTCGCGAACTTCTCTTTCGGCCTTGAAAATAGGTTTGATGACGATATCTTGGAGGTAATAGCCGAACAGATACATAACCGGCACCACCACTACCAGGGTGAGATATGGATGAAGGCCTGACAGTGAGACAGCCCAATAGGCCACGTACATGCCGACCATAAGCAGGGAGCCGTGGGCGAAGTTAATGACTTTGAGTACGCCGAAGATAATCGTCAGGCCCAGGGCGGTGAGACCGTAAATTGACCCCATGAGGATACCGTTGATTAAACCTTCAATAATATAATTCACGACGGCCTCCGGAGAGATACAGGCTGAATGGCCCGTTGTGGGGGGAGCCATGCCCTGTGGGCCGGCTCCCCCTAACAGGGCATAATTTGGTTAGTGTTATGGCATGGGAAATACCGGAGTGTACCCGGCGCGACGAGCTTCTTTCGGCCACACGGTGATACGCTCCATGCCACTGCCTATATCATTGATCTGTACGATGACCAGAGCGGCATGCTCGTTCTGGCCGGTCTTATCGAATTCAACCGCTGAGTAACCGACGATCATGCCCGGTCCGCTCCTAAGATTGGTGGTCGCCAGTGCTTCGCGGATCTTGGCCGGATCCAAAGATCCAGCTCGCTCTAGGGCGTCTTTGAGCACATACGTGGCCAGATAGGCGTCCACGGCTTCGCCGGTAAGGTTCTCTCCATATTTGGCCTTATACTTGGCGTTGGCCTCCTTGGCTCCCGGCTTGTTGACATCGGTCTCCCACTCGACGATGTCGAATATGTAGCGGGCGTTTTTGCCGGCCGCCTTTAGGAAGGACGGGTCAGCGTGCCCACCGCCACTAGCGATGATGGCCTTTAATTTAACCTTGTATTCCGCCAGGGTATTGGTCAGGAGAATGGCGTCCGCAGCATTGGAGACGAGCATCAAGACATCAGGTTTGGCGCGTCTGATCTTCTGTACCACCGGGCTGAGATCTGTAGCTGTAGAGGGATATGGCTCATCCAGGACGACCTCGTAGCCACCTTTCTTAGCTAGCTCTTTCCACTGCCCGGCAAATCCCTTTCCCCAATCTCCATTTTCATAGACAAAGGCCAGTTTTTTCACCTTGGTGTTAAACTCTTTTTCCATGTCCGCTAAAAAAGCGAACTGGTCACGGGTCCACCAACTGTCCTTGGCCGCAATGCGGAAAACGGTCTTGAAGCCTTGCTCAGTAATCTTGTCGGCCACAGACACGGGAACCACAAAGGGAATGCCGTAACGTTCGGCTACCGCAGTGGTGGGATAAGTTACCGCTGAATTCCAACAGCCCGTCAGGACATGCACTCCTTCAGTGTTTATAAAACGTTCGGCCTCCGCAACACCTTTTTCTGGTTTAGATTCGGAATCGGCATACAGCATTTCCAGCTTGGCTCCACCCAATGACTTGATGCCTCCGGCAGCATTAATCTCCTCGACCGCCATCTCGCGTGCTTGTTTTCCTTGCTGCCCAACCGACGCCGAAGGTCCTGACAGCGGTATGATGTTACCGATTTTGACCACCTCTGGGCCCGCCAAGGATGGGGTGCCCGTAAAGAATATCAACGAGCATACGCAAATGGTTGCCAAAATTCCTCGAAAGACATGCTGACTGATTTTTGTTCCCTTCATGTTGTCCTCCTTTTTCGTTTTCATAATGTCTACCTCTCACAAATCGTTCATTCCTCATTTCCTTGTTTAGTGCAAAACTGCCGTCGGCGCTTTTAAGAGACTCTGTTGACTTGAGTTGATGTTTAGATTCATATCACTTCGAGAGGGCGGTGAGTCCTTCCTCCATGATGGCAAGGCCCCGCTCCAACTGCTCATCTTCTATAACCAGAGGCATCAGGGTCCGGATAACGTTTCCAAAATTGCCGCAGGCCAGGAGAATCAATCCTCTTTTGTGGCTGAATTCCACCAGTTCTTTGGCTTCATCAGTAGCAGGTTCCTTGGTCTCGCGGTCCTTGACCAATTCTAGCGCCAACATGGGACCCAGTCCGCGAACTTCACCTATCAGCTCAAATTGCTGTTGCCAAGTATCGAATCTTTTTCTGACCTTTTCACCCAGAAGCTGTGCCTTTTTCAATAGGTCTTCCTCTTCGAAGATGTCCAACACTGCAAGCGCAGCTCGACAACACACGGGATTGCCGCCGTAAGTTCCTCCCAACCCTCCAACATGCGGAGAATCCATCATCTCCATCTTCCCTACCACTGCACTGAGAGGCATGCCGGCAGCAAGGCTTTTGGCAACGATTGTCAGGTCCGCCTCCACGTTCCAGTGCTCTAGGGCGAACATTTTGCCTGTACGGCCCATGCCGCTCTGGATCTCGTCACCAATGAAAACAATACCTTTCTCTTGGCATATTTTAGAGAGCTTGGGGAAGTACTCCGGTGGTGGCGTTATGAAGCCTCCCTCGCCGGTGATGGGCTCCACAATGAGGGCGGCGGTGGATTCCGCAGCCACGTGGGTGATGAAAAACTCCTGTAGGTAGTCAGCACAAGCCACATCACAGCTCGGATAGCTGAGACCTAGGGGACAGCGATAGCAGTAGGCATAAGGCATGCGATACACTTCCGGCGCAAAAGGACCAAAGCCAAGCTTGTATGGCTTGACCTTGCTGGTAAGGCTCATGGTTAAGAAGGTGCGACCATGAAAACCGTTCTCAAAGGCAATCACAGCAGTCCTCTTGGTGTAATAGCGGGCGATTTTAATGGCATTCTCGACCGCTTCAGCCCCGCTGTTTATGAATAGCGCCTTTTTGGGGAAGGTCCCTGGTGTAAGGTTACACAACTTTTCAGCCAGCTCAACGACTTGTGGATAGGGGACGACCATAAAGCAGGTGTGGGTGAATTTCTCTGCCTGATCTTTGATGGCCTCTACCACTTTAGGGTGAGAATGTCCCACATTCATCACCCCGATTCCCCCGGAAAAATCAATGAACTCATGACCTTCCACGTCGTAGATCAAGGACCCTTTGGCTGTGTCAACATAATAAGGAGTCACACTGCCTTGTCCCTGAGGAATGACTTTGGCGCGCAGTTCGCGGAGATATTTACTGTTGGTAGCTCTGCTCATTCGTCTCTCCTTATTTTTACTTGGGTGAGTGATTCGAAGATTTTTTCATGAATAAAGAGCAACACCTAGCCCAAGAGGTTTGATTTGGCGAATTAGATGCTAGCCGATGATGTAGGCTAACCGCCCTGCGGCCAGGATGGCTTGGCGTAATGTTCGAAAAACAGAATACCATCTTTGGCGATGCTGTCTATGCTCAGAGTATGGTATTTCATGGCGCAATGATTGTGAGTTCCCAGATTCGATCAGCCGATCCTCAATAGACGAATCAAAAAGGTGGCCAAAAGTTGCCTAATATGAGCTTAGGTCTAATCTAGTGGCATTGGTTTCCATGTGATCGCGAGAAGAGAGAAGCGAATAAAGTGGTGGGAGTTTAGCAGATTATCCTATCAAGTTCAATCTAGTGTCTGTCGGATGCGAGGATAGTTAAACCATCTATGAGAGGATTTAGCCCGGATATTTCATGAATTACTTACTCCGACCGCGGATATGGTCGTCCTTCCGGGCGTCCTCGGGTGTCGTACCCTGCGACGTACCGTATAGGTACGCCTCGGGTTCAACACCCTGCGGTTGCCCGGTGGCCCGCCCAACTTCACGGTCTCGCGACAGGAATTCATGAAATATCTGGGCTAGGGGTATTTCTGTGAAAGTTAATACTTTAGATTTTTTGCCAGTATATGAACATCAGGCAAATTCAAGATATGATCGAGTTATATGAAGTTTCCTCTTGGCTTGCTAGGACTTAATATAACATCCTTTAGCTCACATTTTTGACTCTGACGGGCAGGATACTACATCTTGGCACAAGGCAAAAGGAGCGTAAGTGTGGATTAAAGTATGATATATGAAGTCCCACTGAAATGGTGGGAGAGTTTACATTATAACGCTCAAGCTTGAAATTATGTTAGGCTAACGAGTGCAGATATGATGAGAAGATCCTAGCTTTTCACGGATGCTTTGGACTCTAGATAAATAGCAGCTACTTTTATATGTGACATTCGCGAAACAACCACCATATTTGGTAGCGAGCTCTCGAGGCTTGGAGTGTGGATTAAAGCATGTAATTTTCAGTAAGGGTAGAAAAAACAGATCTATTCGCGCCGTGCTTATGCAGCGTGTTTGGCGTTACCTTGGTGGGCATTAGTCAAGCAATGCCTCTATGAGACTGGGACCGCGCTCAGCAAAAGCGCGTATGAGCGCATCGGCCAATTCGCCGTCGGTGCGCACGCTACAAGCCGGCACACCGAAACCCTTCGCCAGCGCAGCCCAATCGATCACCGGTCTTGTCAGATCGGTGAGCGCCTGCGCCTTTGGTCCAGGGTGTGCGATACCGGCGCGCGCAAGTTCGACCTGCAAGATGCGGTAGCGGCGATTCGCGCACACCACCACGGTCACATCTGCGTTCTCGCGCGCCATCGACCAGAGCGCCTGTACCGTGTACAGACCGCTTCCGTCAGCCTGGAATGCGATTACACGCCGGTCCGGGCATGCGAGCGCGGCACCGAGCGCATTGGGCAGACCCTGGCCGATTGCGCCGCCCGTAGAGAAGAACATGGTGTGTGGTGCTGCATTGGAAGCGTGCACCGCGTTCCACATAAACCCAGTAGTGGTCGCTTCATTCACGACAATCGCATTCTCAGGCGTAACTGCTGCTAGGGCGCGACCCAAGTTATCAGGGTCGAGCGGCTGGCCGCTTGGCACAAAGGCTGGCATGTTCCGCGGCGGTGTGGCGGCTGCCGGCGCGTCCAACTCCTCGGCGAGCGCCTCGAGCGCGACTTCTGCATCGACACCCTTGTCCGGGTCCGCCAGCGAGTAAAGCGTTGCGCCATCTGGTGCGAGCTGCGAAGGTTGATCCGGATAAGCAAAAAAGGCCACCGGCTCGCGGGCGCCCGCGAGCACCAGACTCGTGACCTTTGCCAGCGTTTCGCGGGCCTGCTCCGGAAAATAGGGCAGTGCGGGAAAACGGGGCAGGTGGCGGCCGCACTCTTGGCGCGATGGGAAGGTCTCGACCCAGACCCCGCAACCGGTGGCGACCGCCACCCGCGCGGCGGCGCGCAGGCCACGCGAGGTAAGTGCATTTCCGCCGAGCAAGATTCCAGCGCGACCCTTCCGTAGCAGGCGTGCTGCCTCTCGGGTCGCCCCCGTCGGAGTTTCGCGCAATGCCGGCGACGTTTTCTCGGAAAGTGGTTCAGGCCCCGGTTCCCACTGGCAGTCAGCAGGAATGATCAGCGACGCCACGCGCCCCGGCGGCCCGAGTGCCGCCTCGACAGAGGCGAGGCTTGCCTCGGCCATTTCCTTGGCGGACTTGACGGTGCGAGTCCAGCCTACGCTGCCGGTGAGGGCCGCGATGTCCGAGGTAAGCGGCGCGTCGAACGGCAGATGCCGGCTAGGGTGATCGCCGATCCAGTTGACGACGGGGCTGCGTGCACGCCGCGCATTGTGCAGGTTCGCGATACCGTTGGCAAAGCCAGGCCCGAGATGCAGCAGCGTCGCGGCGGGATGTCTAGTCATGCGTGCCCAGCCGTCCGCAGCACCGGTACAAACGCCTTCAAATAGTCCAAGAACGACACGCATGCCAGGCAAGCGGTCAAGCTCCGCGACGATTGGCATCTCAGTGGTACCGGGATTTGCGAAGCACACCTCAACACCTGCGCGCAGGGCGGTGTCTATAAGGCTAAGTGCACCCGTGTTCATCCAATTATCCTTTCTGGTTTGTTGTGGTTAGGTCCGCCGGGGAACCCCCAAATTACTCATTCAGCCTGCAGCCAGCTCTGTTTCTGAAAAAGCGTGCAAGTTTGCCTGATACCTATTCGCCTTTGAACACCGGTTCCCGCTTTTCCAGGAAGGAGCGAATGCCTTCTCCATAGTCGTGGCTGTCGTATACCTTTCTTCTCAACCCCTGGATGCGTTCGAAAACATCGGGGGCTATGGGGTGGGCACCGGCAAGAAGATTAAACTGCTCCTTGATAACGGAAATGGCAAGCGCAGAGCGGGTCGCCATCATTTTTGCCAGATCTGTCGTGAACTCTAGGAGCTTATCTGACGGCACCAAATGATTCAGTATGCCGACGCGCTCGGCCCTCTCAGCGGTGATTGGGTCTGCCGAAAAGAACATCTCCTTGGCAATATTCAAACCCAGCCTGCTGATGAAATGCAGAATACCCGTAACATTGTATGGTAGCGCAATCTTCGCCGGGGTAATCGCAAAAGATGAGGTTTCATCCCCTATGACAATATCGCACGTCATGACGAGATCGCAGGCGCCTCCCCAAACGCTTCCGTGAACCATGGCAATAACCGGCCCGGGATATCTCTGAACCGCGCGGAGCAGCTTTTCCACTGAGTCGCCGTAGCCGAGAGGATCCCGGCGACCCTCGGGCAACTCCTTGATATCGTGTCCCGCGGACCAGACGGAGCATCCGTCAGGGGCTCGCAAGATTACGGCCGCGATTTTGCGCTGTTTAAAGTCTTTAAAAGTTTGAAGGATTTCGTCCACCAGTTCACGGCTCAGGGCGTTTCTCTTGCCGGGGTTGTTGAGAGAGATAAACCCGATATTATCTGCGACTTCAACATCTATAAAAGGCATACTGAATCCTCCCTAAATCAGGATTGCTCTGCAGACCTTTTCGGTGAGTTCGTCCTTAGATTTTGGGGGTCCGACGTTGTTAAGGGTCAAAAGTTTTTTTCCTGTGCATCCTCTCCTTACATCCTTCGACAGATCCAGAAGAGGTTTGAAGTAGGAGAGGAACCTTTCAGTTCATTACGAAGTGCCTGATATTCGCAAAAGCCTTTCTTAGCTCCATGCGGAAGTCGGGGTGAGCAATAGAGATGAGAGCTTCTCCTCGCTCCCGCAATGTCTTTCCATGCAAGTTCACCGCGCCGAATTCGGTTACCACCCAGTGCACATGACCTCTTGTCGTTACCACGCCAGCACCAGGTTTGAGTTCGGGCACGATCCTCGACACCGTCCCTTTGGCGGCTGTAGCCGGAAGAGCAATAACCGGTTTCCCACCCGTAGAATGCGAGGCGCCGTGGATGAAGTCCATCTGACCGCCAATGCCAGAGTAGATCCGATGCCCGAGGGAATCAGCGCAGACCTGTCCGGTAAGATCGATTTCCAAGGCTGAATTGATTGCGACTACCTTGTCATTCTGGCGGATAAGAGCAGTATCATTCGTGCGGTCAGAAGGGTGAAATTCCACAGTAGGGTTGTCATGAACAAAATCAAATAACTTCTTGGAACCGCTGACAAAACTGGTAGTTATTCTATTGGGATGGATCTTTTTGAGGCGATTGGTGATGACGCCCCTCTCGACTAGATCAACCACATGGTCGGAGAACATTTCCGTGTGAACTCCGAGTTCGTGCTTGTCGAATAGGCGACTCAGTACGGCGTCTGGAATGGCCCCAATTCCTGTCTGCAAGGTGGAGCCATCCTCCACAAGGCCGGCAATGATTTCTCCAATGCGGGCTTCCACCTCGGTTTCAGGATATCCGTGATGCTCAATCAGTGAGCGATCGGTATGTATGAAGGTGGTGACCCTGTCGAACCGAACAAAGGTGTTGCCGTGAGTGCGGGGCATTTGCTCATTAATCTCGGCAATAAGAACAGGGGCAGAGTCCGCCGCTGCTTTGGCAGCGTCAACCGAGGTGCCCAAAGTACATATGCCGTGCCGATCCGGAGGAGATAGTTGGATGATCGCTGCGTCCAAGCGAATGACCCCGGAGGCAAATAATCTGGGGATGTCTGCAAGAAAGATTGGCATAAAATCAGCGCGTCCTTCTTCAATAGGCTTCCGCAACTCCAACCCCACGAAGAGAGAAGTGGAAAAGAATCTCCCCCTTTGAGCGGGATCCACAAAAGGGATGTCACCCGAGAGGTGAAGGTGATAGAGGCTGACATCCGCCAAATCTCGCCGTTTGCAAAGCGCAGTAAGCAAGGAAGTAGGAGTGGCTGCTGCACCGTGAACGAAGACCTTCATACCGGATTTGATATGCGCCACAGCGTCCTCAGGGCTTACGGCCTTGGCTTTCCAGTTAGGGTCTGCTCTCATTGTTGAACCTCCTCCTTGTCAGCAAGAACGCAGGGAACACCAATTTATCGGTGAAGTGTGATGGGACCAAGCTTCCAATCGGCCGGAGTATAGGTAAGCTGGCCCTTGGGTGTCAAGGAGTAACCGTGGGGTATATGAGGTGATCATACCAGAATTTTAATTGTTGGAAAGAGGAGATATTTTGACAAGAAGATCGATGTATATGAGGCTAGGTAACGGCTTACCACGGCTTAATATAACATCCCTTAATGCACACTTAACCCCCGAAAGCCTAGAACAGAATATTGGGGCAGTTTGTTCTTGCTGAGGGTTATTAGTTCAATAAATACACTCTGAGGAAATCGGGGGGGCGATAGACTCAACCATCAGTCTTAGTGAGCTTGAACGGAGGCTTTTTCTTTCCTTTTGCCCAGGCGAGCGCAATACCAAGCCAGAAAAGCAATTCCCGCTATTGCTGAAAGGATCGATCCCAACAATATCCCCAACTTGGCGTAATTGAGCAGTTCAGGTGAGACAAAGGAGAGTCCGGAGACGAATAAGGACATGGTAAAGCCTATCCCGCCTAACATGCCGGCACCGATGATGTGTGACCACCTAACCTCAGCGGGGAGCATCGCTATACCCGTCTTGACGGCCAGAAAGGAGAAAAGGGCGATGCCTATGGGTTTTCCGAGGAATAGACCCAATGTTACACCCAAGGTAAGAGGTTGATGCACGATGCTTGTGAGGCTCATTCCCTCGAGGGAAAGTCCAGCGTTAGCAAAAGCAAAGAGGGGGAGCAGGACGAAGGCGACCCATGGATGTAAAGAATGCTCAAGCCGTTGCAAGGGTGTCTCTACTTCATGGCAGGCCACTTCCAGGGCATGTACGGCGTTGAGATGACCACGGTCAAGTAGTATAGAGTAGCCGCAACTCTGTTCCTCACACTGAAACTCATCCATGATTTCTTTCACTTTGTTGACGAATCTATCGGTGTCATACTTGCCCCGAGCCGGAATGAACATGGCAACCACGAATCCTGCCACCGTTGGATGAACCCCTGAACCCAAAACAGCAACCCAGATGCCAAGACCGAGCAAGGCGTAGAGCAGGGTCCACCTGATCCACAGGAGATTGGCAAGGGCGAGTCCAGCAACGAAGAATAGGCAGATAATCAGATAACTCCAGACGATTCCCTTGGTGTAAAAGACCGCGATAATGACCACGGCACCCAGGTCATCGGCAATGGCAAAGGCAGAGAGGAAGACCCTGAGGCCCAAAGGCAGTTTTCGGCCGAATACAGCGATGGCCCCAAGGGCAAAGGCGATATCTGTAGCCATGGGTATGCCCCAGCCACCAGCGTATGGGGTGCCGCGGTTTAGGGCAAAATAAATGGCTCCAGGAACAAGCATTCCTCCCAGGGCAGCGACAACGGGGAGGAGGGCACTCCTGGGGGTTGAAAGCTCGCCGACCAGGATTTCGCGTTTTATCTCCAAGCCTACAATAAAGATAAAATAGGTCATTAGGCCATCGTTAATCCAGTGAACCAAGGATTTGCTTATCTGATATTCGCCTAACTCGAGGGTGAAATGGGTGTGCAAAAGATCATGATAAAAGGGAGCGAGAGCGGAATTGGCCCAAGCAACGGCCATAAAGCTGGCAAGTAGGAGCAGGACGCTGCTTGAAGCCTCTTTTTTGAAGAAAGACTCTGCCGGTCGAACAATATAGTCGGCCACGAGTGCGGAGGTTAATGACTTGTAACTCTTTGGCATTTCAAATAAATGAGTCGATGATTTCTAGAGCCTTTGGAAGACTTTTTGGTAAAATCAGATGAGCAGGGGGTTTGAGCTTTAACTTATCCGCCTGCTAAATGGCTCAGCTCTCTCTATTTGTCACCTGGTCTTGCGTTTCAGATTATCGATGATAGTGTCCACAGCCTCCTCAACAGAAGTTTTACCCATATCTATGATCAGGTCGTAAAGTTTGACATCATTCCAGTCCACGTTAAAGTAGTGTTTGATTAAACTTTTTGAATCCTTTTCCTCCCGGCGGATATGGTCTCTGGCTGCATCGCGAGCTATTTTGAAACGCTTCATGATGGTTTTGATTTTACCCTCTTCATCTTTGATCAATCTCACATGGAGGGTATCGGGCTTCCTTCCTAAAATACACTGTCCGGCCCAACCGAGAATGATGGCATTGCCCTCTTCATAAATGTTCTCCACCAGCTTCTTAGTGGTCTCAAAATAGGCATTGTCGTCCAAACAACCACGCTCGCGATCAACCACCTTTTGTACGAGACTACAGGTGTATTTATCAAGGAAGCGTAGAAGGCGCGATTGAGCATCCTTGCGAAAGGTCTCAACTTCACTTTCGCTAATGCGGAGTTCCCGAGCAATTCGAGCCACCAGCTTCTTGCCAATATATTCCCAACCCAGTTTTTCCGCCAAGAGGGATGCCACCTTTTCACTTTCTACCCCACATTCCCTGCTGATAGTAATAACTGCCATCAAACCCTCCTTTTTGTTACTCCTCGTGTGTGATTATTTCAAAGGGTTTCAGGTTCGCAACCCCGGCATAATACTCCAGTCCACCGCGATTGTCCAGATACGCATGGCGATAATTACGGAAGGCGCAAAGCAAAAGTCTCAAGGCTTGAGTAAACCATAATTTCCCGATAGTTGGTGTATTATATAAGTGCTTGATTCTCTAGGTTTTTCCTATCTGCTGCTAGCTTCGAGCTGCATGCTGATTCTTGTAGTAGTCCAAGGACTGCGCCCCTGTGACCCATACTGCGGGCCTAGAAGGTTGCTGCGATGTTCTTGGCCAGTTCCGTGGCTGCTTTTATGGCTTTGTCTTTTTGTTCGGGCGAAGAGAGAGTTGGCTCTACAAGTATGGTTTGAAAGTCACTGAAGCCAATAAAACCCAAAATATGCTCCAAGTAAGCTTTCTGCAAATCGTAGCTCTCTGCACCAGTGCCGGAGCCATAAGCACCGCCCCTAGCGTAGATTGCCGCAACGGCTTTACCGGTCATCAGCCCTTTATAACCTTCTTCAGGAGAAAAACTAAAAGTGTATCCCGGTTGCACTATCACATCGATGTAATGCTTCAATTTGTAAGGTATGCCAAAGTTCCACATAGGCAAGGAGAAGAGATACTTGTCTGCCCGGGTAAATTGGGAGATCACATTCTCCACAGCACGCCAGGCACTTTTCTGTTCCTCGGTGTGCTTCAGACCATGCAGTATGGCGTATTTGGAGTCGATCACGGGGCCATCGAACTCTGGCAGAGTGGTATCCCATAAATCCAGGGTTTCAACCACATCGTTTGGGCGGCTACGTTCATACTCGGCAATGAAGGTTCTGGCAATCTGGATTGAAGCAGATCTTTCTTTGCGGGGTGAGGCTTCAATATATAATAGGCGAGCCATTTTAGACCTCCTCGTTAGAAGTATAAATTTAAATCTTTTTACCGGAGAATTTTACCCTCCAAAGGGTTGTTAGAAATATAGGCATGATTCCAGTCGATGCAAGGCAAGTAGAGAAAATGCCTAAAATTTAATGTCATCTAGGAGCAACCTCCCGGTTGTGACGCCAAAGAGCTGCAACCATGATTAATGATTGTGAAGTTGAAGCAGTTCGACTATATTTTCTGACCTAGTTAGCTCTTCATAGAAAAATTTAGGTATTTTAGCGCATGTTAGTTCATTTTAGGCATTTAGAAATTGGGAGTCCCCGATGAAATTAAATCTAAAAGTTAAGCTTTTTGTGGCGATCCTTTGCCTTATTACATTTGCCATTTGCACCACGGCCTCTAGCACTGAGAGCAAGCCAGTCCGGATCGACTGCGATGTCCATGCAGGGCCGTGCAGCGCAAACATATCTGGAGCCAAGGTGAGCCTGGAGATTGAGCCGAAGCCGGTCGAGGCAATGAAAGACCTCATTTTTACTGTCACTTTTGTGGGTGAGAAGCCGGTGACCAATCCCTACATTGATTTAGGTATGCCAGGAATGAACATGGGCAGGAACCGGGTTATCCTTAAGCCAGCCGGAGAGTCGCTTTATCGGGGTGAAGGAGTCATAGTCCGCTGCCCCAGCGGCCGCCGGACCTGGAAGGCCACATTAACGGTTCCAGAGATGGGTGTGGCGGAGTTCGTCTTTGATGTTGTCTACTGAAACCATATATTTCGTCATTTTTTCCTCAGGCCTTGCTGTTGGGTTTGGTCATTGTATCGGCATGTGCGGGCCCATCGTCGCTTCTCTTTCACTCAATTTGAAGGGACGGTCGGTACTTGCCCCTCACTTGCTCTACAATGTTGGACGGATTACCACCTACGGTTTACTAGGTGGCATTATGGGGGCGACAGGCTCCTTTACCTCGGTTACCGCCGGTATTGCCAGCTTGCAGAAAGGTGTGATGGTCTTCACCGGCATTTTAATTATTATAATGGGGCTGGCCATGGCTGGATGGATACCTTTGGGTTCAATCTTCGGGGACTATTACAATCCCGGAGGTCTGCTATCTCGAACCTTTGGCAAACTCTCTAAGACAAGATCAACGGCTACCTACTATCCCCTGGGAATGCTTTTAGGTTTGCTGCCATGCGGGCCGGTTTATACAGCCCTGATAGCAGCAGCCCGGGCTGGAATGGAAGCCCCGTCTTCATTGAGGGGCTCATTGATCGGCTCAGGACTTATGCTGTCATTTGGGCTGGGGACTGTTCCTTCACTGTTGCTCGTAGCGAAACTTGCCGACCTCGGCTGGCTGAAGAGAAGAGATATAATTTATAAGGTATCTTCGGTTATTATGGTCATCTTGGGGGTATATTTTATGGTGAAGGGGATAAGGTATTGAGGGATTGCGGATTGAGGATTTCGGATTGGGGATTTAAAAGGGCATAGAGCATGGAGCATAGAGTAAGGAGACAGGAGTCAGAATCCAGAATCCAGGAGAGAAACAATCAAAATTGAGTTCGTCTTTACTACTAGCTACTGGCTACTGCCTAATGACTACTGGTTTCAAGGACTTAAAATGAAAAATTTACTGAAAAAGTTTTTCGCAAAAACCAGCAAGGAGTATTCTGCTGACAGCAAAATAGAAACTTCTCATGATGTTAGAATAGCAACCTGCGCTCTACTACTCGAGATGGCAAATATAGATGGTAAGTTCAGCGAATCAGAAAAAGATAATATCGTTGAAGTATTAAAAAATAATTATCAATTATCAGCTGAGCATGCCTCTGCTTTAATGAAGGCTGCCGAAGATGAACTGGAAAGAAGTATAGACTTGTGGCAATTCGCAAAACTGATAAATGAGAACTATTCAACTGAAGAGAAAATTAAAGTTATTGAGACAGTCTGGCAGGTTATATACACGGATGGAAGACTAGATAAACATGAAGATTATCTGGTTCATAAGTTAGCCAAATTATTACGTCTCAGCCACAAACAACTAATTGATGCAAAACTCAAGGTGCTTCATTCGGTATAATTGGAAATCCCCCTAAATCCCCCTTTAGAAAAGGGGGACTTGCTGATTACTTTCTTTACCTTTTTCCTAAATCCTAATTATGAACTCCCCCCTTTGTTAAAGGGGGGAGCGAGAGGGGGGATTTTATCAGGGGCATAGGGACATCATTAAGACTGGGGAGGTCAGCAAATGACAAGCACGATTCAATCTCTCATAGAGGCAGGAACAGCAGTTATCTCTGATGTCTTCGATAAGATGGGATATTTGCCCCCTGTTTTAGACAACTCCCTAGTGGCCATACCGGCTCCGGGAATAAGCTTCGCCGGTCCTGCCTACACCATTACTGGAGAGTCACATCGGTGGTCGGGAAAGGGGGACAGAGCAAAGCTGGCTGCCATTGATGCAATGGTTCCAGGGGTTGTCCCGGTATGGGCAGGTAATGATATTCGGGGCGTCTGCTGTTTTGGCGATTTGCTCTCCGAGGCTATGAAAGCAAGAGGCTGCGCCGGAGTGGTAGTAGACGGTGGGGTAAGAGATCTGGCCTACCTTAAGACCTTAGAGTTGCCTATGATGGTGCGCTACCGCACGCCTGCCCAGGCAATCGGGCGCTGGCGTGTCACAGACAGTCAGGTGGTGATTCGTGTCCGCGGAGCTTTGGAAGATTGGGTGGAGGTAAGGCCGGGTGATACAGTTGTTGCCGATGACGACGGAGTGATCATTCTTCCCGCCCGACTGGTCAATGAGATCGAAGCTAAAGTCTTGGAGTGGGCGGAAAAAGATTCCAGGGCAAGAAAAGATATTCGCTTAGGTACACCTCTGCTCGAGGCTTTAGATAAGTATGGACATCTTTAGATTGTGGATTTGGGGGTGTGGATTTTATTTTAGAACCTCCCGCATTACTTTGTAGATTTCGGTGTTGTCCACAGCCCTCCCTAAATATTCACTTCCCGGACCCTGGCTCCAAACCAAGACGTCTCCAGCCGTATGTCCTGTTGTGGTCCAGCCACCATGTACCAAATAGCCGGGTTCGTAGGTTCCCACACCATTAGCATTAATGGCAAAGCCACCAGTCTCGTGATCGGGTGCAATAATTACCAAGGTGTGCTGCACCCGGTTTGGCTTCTCATTGATCCAATGTAGTACTACCTGGACAGAATGGTCAAAGGCAAGGGTTTCAGCCACCTGATAAGCAACATCATTTCGGTGGTTAGCCCAATCAATCTGAGAGCCCTCCACAAGGAGAAAGAAACCATCTTTATCTTTTTCCAAGACCTCGAGCGCTGCTGCTGTCATCTGCGGCAAGGTTGGTTCCTCTTTCCTGTAATGTTCTGCCGGATTCACCCGGAACATTTCAGGAGTTTTTCCTTTTGGGCTGAAAAGGCCAAGGATTTTTTGTGAGCCTTTTGCAACTGCACTATTTAGTTCTTGCCCAGTGCAAACGACGTCATACCCATTATTCTCAGCCTCCGCAATGAAGTTGCCGAAAGTGCCACACTTGTCGGCCTGTTCGCCAGTGGAATTGAAATGATTCAGACCACCCCCCAGGATGACATCCACTTTTGTGAGCTGAATGTATTGCCGGGCGATTTCGTTCTCGCAATACCTCGATGAAACGTGGGCGCCAAAGGCAGCGGGAGTGGCATCGGTGACAGTGGAGGTGACCACCAAAGCTGTTGACTTACCCTTCGCTTTGGCAGTTTCCAAAATAGTAGGTCCAGGTGTGGGCTGGCATTTGCCATCTTGATCATCGTCATGACAGGATATTTCTCCCCTGCGGAACTTTTCGCCATTGGCCCAGGCGGAGGCGGCAGCAGCCGAATCGGTAACTAAGGAATCGGCAGCATGGGTTCTCTGGTAGCCAATGGTTGAGAGCGTCTCTAGATGAAGGATTTCTCCCTCCGAACCGTTTTTAAAGATGCGAGCTGCAGTGACATCGGTCAGGCCCATGCCATCGGGAACCATGAAGATAATGTTTGTAGCTCCTGGGCGGGACCCACTTTTGCTTTGGTATTCTTTTTTAGCAGAAAAATTGGCGAGGACTAAGAAAACACCTAAAAAAAGCAAGGCCGAGAGAAATGGCCTTTTTCTGACAAATCTTTCTCTAAACACTTATAATCCTTCCTTTCAGGGATCCCAGTTTTTTTTATGATGCAAAGTCGAAGCCGAGACAATCTAACTGTCCCTGCTACGCTAGCCAATGTCTTGCCAATTGTTGACATCTCAAGCCTTAGAACTTATCCCTATTGGAAACATAACACCCAGTTAGAGAAAGTAAAAGCTATGAAAGTAAAAATACCACGGTTGCTAAGTCTGGCTGCCCTGACAAGCATTGTCTTGCTTGTGGCCGCCCCCAGCTGGGCTCGATCGATTCGATGCGGAAACGAATTGGTACGGGTGGGGGACCCAACCATAAAATTGCTCCAGAGGTGCGGAGAACCGGATCTCAAAGAACTACTAAACACTGATGGACCGATTGTGCAAAGGTGGACTTACAATTGCGGCTCCCTGAGGTTTATGCGGATTATTACCCTCAGGGGAGGTGTAATACGGAAAATTGAAGTAGCCGACTATGGAACCGGTCCCCCTCGATGCCAGTGATTTGCGTGGAAAAAGAAGAATTATGGCCGGCTGAGCAGGCAAACCATAGCCGGATAAACCTCTAGATTACCTAAGTCTTAGGTGTTTCCATTCCTGTAAGTACTTGCCTGCACTAGCTATTTCGTGAGTGATCTGGTTGATCACCACAAGAGCCAAGCCCTTGGAGCCAAAGAACCCCACGTCAATCTCAATATGGGTGAGAGTATCCGTTAGAGGTTCTATGGTCACCTTGACTTTCTCGTTTTTATCATCAATGTAATAGAATGTGGATTGCTCTGCATTTGAGGTTTCTTTCTGAAGCTTAAGTGAAAGTGCTTCTCCGGCGCGGCGAGTTGCCTCCACCACGTCCTGGTAGTGAGCAAGCTCATAGCTTTTTACCTTGCCGTTATCGTAGCGTGAGATTCCAGCCTCGCCTGCACTCGAGCCAACAGTAGCGGACGGGCCAAGGCAAACGGGGCTTAAGCAGGCGGCACACCCCCAGCCCGTGGCCAAGACCAGCCATACTGCTGCCAGTGATAGTAAGTTATTGCAAATAGTACGCGTCACTCTTCAGTTCCTAGGTAAATCGCGAGCCGGCTAAAACCAAGAGGAGAATATAGTAAAATTAGGACTATTTCTCAACCATAGAAATGACAGGGAACAGTTCCTATGACTGAGTCTAATCTAAGGATTATGTTCTTCTCCCTAATCCCTGCAACAAGAGCTGTCGGCGAGGAGTTCGACTGCCCTCGGGCGTGAGCAGTTCGGCCTTGAGCGATTCGACCTGAGCGACACGACTTGAGCTCGTCGACAGGTCTCACTGTCGAAAGGCTCGGGCCGAAGGTCTGGTCACTCGAAGCCGTTAGGTCGAGTCGCTCGGAATCTGCGTCAAAGGGAAAGGAATTACAAGGTTTTAGGACAGCCTCTTAAATGATGTGGGCGACCATAAATTTGGGGCTTGCTTGACAAGCATCACCTACTCTGGTAGAAGGCAATCCCATTGCCCTTTAGGAAAAACTGGGGCAAAAAAACCCTCCATAACTGAAGGAGGTGGCTTATGGCAAGAGAAAGAAGACGCTATGCCAGAGTGGAGGTTGATTGGCCCGCTGTGGTGCAGCATACATCCGGCGGCATGGTGGCAGAAATGGAAAATATCGGCACCAATGGAGCCTTCATCCGCTGCGACAAGCCCCTTAGGCCAAAGGAAAAGTTCAAGCTTCATATTGTAGCCCCCAACCACAGCCCATTGAGGGCCAGTGCCGAAGTGGCCTGGCTACAGGTGCTGTGCGCAGAAAAAGATGTGCCTCCATGTGGCATGGGTATTCGCTTCACCCGAGTATCAAGCGCTGTTCGCCAATACATCCGCGGTTTTGTTGCGGAGCAAAAGAAAGAAAATCAGGCCAGTAAATCGTTGCGGGAGAAGATCCTATGAGGCCAACCCTTAACATTTTGATTGTTCTGCTAGTTGCCAGCTTACTCTCGGGCTGTATCGTTCTAGGAAAGAATAAGCAATTCCAGCCCTTCGACTCCACCGAGCTTGACAAGCTTGTTCCGGGGCAGACAAAAGCGACAGAAGTAACCGAGATATTTGGCGCCCCAAGTGAGGTGGTAGAGCTAGCTAACGGGAATGCTTACGTTTACAAACGAACGGTAACCAAGGGCACTGTGTGCTGGCTGCTTCTAGTCACCTTGGGAAATGTTGAAAAGCAGCACGACCAACTGGTTTTTTTCTTTGATCTCAGTGACACTTTGACTCACTATGGCCTGAGCCTAGATGCTGAGAAGGCAAAGTATGGACTGCCGCGTTAAAATTTTTGTTGTACTTTTCCTGCTCTGTGCAGGCTTTTTCCTGAACGGCTGTATAACCTATCAGATTGCTCGGTACGTTGAAGGAGATGAAGTAGTCCTTCCCGATGATGGGCGGTTGCAGGTTGGCGAAACGACCTTGAGCGAGGTCCTGGCTTTACTTGGGGCTCCAGACAATGTGGCCAAAGTGGGACTGGAGGACCTGCTAGTTTATGAGCGGGCCTTGCTTTACAGAAACCGCATCAAGGTGGGAATTCCAATTCCTATGAGTAGTTTTATAAGAACAAGTTTCGACGCTTCTGCCTACGGCACCTTGGTGCGCTATGATTCTCTCGCACTTTTTTTTAACTCTGAAGGAATACTAAGTCACAAAACGTTTCAGCAAGGCTCCAGCCATCCTTTCTTCAAAACCCTATTTTCTTCAAATCAATAAACCAATAGAATCCTGTCTTGCCCAACCACCCTTATTTTCGATCTCAAATAACTGTAAACTTTAATGCACACCCTTCTATTATCTAAATTTTAGCGTGCTTCTTTGTATACCTATTGAGTGTTTTTCATTATACGAAATTGGGTTTTAGGAGGCATAAAATTAGCAGTTATATATGGAAAAAGGTGGCTATTTCTATTTGTGAACCGACTTGGTGTATTGGCACTCTTCTTGCTGTTGAGTAGCGAGAAACAATAGAGGAACAACAAAGGCGACAGGTTGGTTAGATGAGACTACTCAAAAAATGGAATACCCTAACTGCAAGGGTGGTGGCATTCTATCAACAAGGCTGGTACGCCATAGCGGAAAAACAGGCCAATGAAACTCTGGAGTTCGCCGAGAAAGCATTTGGTCCTGATCATCCTAATGTAGCAGAATCTCTCAATAATTTGGCTTTAATTTGCTATTCCCAGGCCAAAGAGGCTGAAGCTGCCATTTTCGAGCACACTTTGTCTCAGCGCCAGGGCGATGTGCTTTGGCCAGAATCTCCTGCCGCGGCTGAATATTTGAACAAGCTGGTGCTACTCAATCTCTCGAAGCGTAAGTACTCTCAGGCAGAATCGTTTTTTGAACGGGCCTTGGCTATCAAAAAATATGGCCTTGGGCAGGAGCCTGGCCAACTATCTCAAATCTTGGGCAATTTGGCAGACCTACACAAATCTCAAGGCAACTATGACGAGGCAGAATTCTTTATTAAGTCATTAAGGATCAAAGGTAATCCTGGATTACATGAAGAAAATCTTGCTGTTGAGGACCCCCACACTAGAGAAATCAAGGAAATAAAACACAACAGAGAGTACATGAGGTGTACAGGCACCTTTCCCGCTAAACTGTCCAAAGGACAAAGAGGTTCTTTCACAGAAGGGGTCACGGAAAATATCAGCCAGGTGGGAACCTTCATAAAGACTAAAGAGTGGAGAACCTTCAAACCAGACGACCAGGTATCTGTGGCAATATCTCTCCCCTCAGTCTTCTCTGAGCAATATGCCACCGTGGAAATGGTGGGACCGGGGATAATAACCAGGGTGGATGAGGAAAATGAAGGTGTTGGCATACAGTTCATTAAAAGTTTCAAGCAGTTCCGAAGGGTTGGAGAGACAGAGGTTGCCGGCAAAATTAGATACAAGAAACTAGCCCATTACCTGGCCTTTTTGGACAAGATGTCATTTGCTGAGTTTTCGGAGGCTTATCCAAGAGGTTTCTTTGTGGAGAGATTGCCGCTGGATTTCGACCACGATGTAATTTTTCAATTCAGTACAAGTGAAATAGATGTTCCGGAGGCACGTAATCAGCTTCCGCCTGCCCCTATGATAAAAGATTTTCTCGAAGCTAGAGTTATCGAGATCAATAAGAAAAAAATTGACGTGGATGAAGGAGTAGTAACCATCGGTAGGGCGGCTCATAACGACATTGTCCTGTATAACAAGACGATATCTAAATCACACGCCTTTCTTTATTTCCCTCTTTCTGAAACCAGCGCCTATGTGGTGGATTTGAAATCCACCAACTGCACCTTCCTCAACGACACAAACATAACCCCATACGTGACCTACAACTTATCAGATGGTGACGAAATATCCTTTGGCCCAAAGACAAAAGTCATCTATCTTACCACTGGGACGTTCTATGATTTTGTCCTCTCCCTTAAACGATCCAGCCACTAGATGCTGAGATGTAACACTTCTTTAACTCACGAGTTTCTGCATCTTGTCCTTCTGGATTTGCCATCTGCTGTGGAGAATGTCTGGTTAAGCCAGGGTGAGCTACTCGGTAAACCGGCATGATCGCAGCCATTCATAATCTAGTTTTGACCCGACTGGTTTGTCTTAACGCCGATGCAGATGACGGTCCTTCCAAGCAGCTGAGGCTTCGCACCGGTTGCTCCGATGCTGTTTACCTCGCAGCTTACCTTGCCTTTTTCATTTCAAAATCTTCCATAGCGTCATAATGGGCTGAATCCACAGTCAGGTGGGAAACATTCTTGGGGAAACTCCTGTTCCTTAACTCAATTGACTCCCGGTATCCACATAAGTAAACTGCGATGCTATACGAGTCTCATGATGAATTGGTAAAAAAAAACCGCCAAGGTCTCTTCTTTGCCCCAATGAAATCATTTGAATCTATCGAGGCAGATTTGCGGGAACGCAAGGCTGGCTGGTGGGACAGGGTGGTTCAGGCAATCCCTGAACTTGCCGATCTCGCCTCTACTCCCCAGCCGGTAAAGTACCACGCCGAGGGCAATGTGGCCAATCACACCAGGCTGGCCGTGGAAGCCTGTCCCCCTGACTGTGATTCCGATCTCCTCTGGGCCTCCCTACTTCATGATGTGGGCAAACCTTTGACCACAAAAGACGAAGGTGAGAGAGTTACGGCTCACGGCCACCATACCGTGGGTGCCGACATAGGGGAGAGGATATTAAAAAGAGTGCAAATGAAACAAGAACGGAGAGAGCTGATTGTCTGGGCTATCCGTCACCACACCTTCCATCTATCTTGGAACCTGACAGCTCCAGAGCAGGCATCTCGACGGCACAAACGGTTTGTTGCCGACCCCCGGTTTCCCTTCCTCTTGGAGCTTCTCAGGGTGGACTCTCTCGCCTCGCGGGGACATCCTCGGGGGATGGCGGCTTATGAGCTCTACAGCAAGCTGCGTGAGATGGTAATCGCCGAGGAAGAAAAAACCAAGGCAAAATGAACTCTCAGTTCATGCACCTGCAGAAGTCGTTACTAGTATTTTTTGCTGCGAATTAGTCAATAAGTTTAAGATTTTGGTGCTGCGGAAATTTGCTTGAATACCGTATTAAAAGAATTGAGATGGACAGGAAGTGCTCATCGACAAAGCTGCATATTCGCATCAGTTGGAATGCCGCTTATGGGTCTGGAACAAGGCTGCCGCCGATGCAGATGAAAGTCATTCCTGTCTGCCAAAGCAAAACACCGGTTGCTCAGATGCAATTTGTCTCAGAGCACCTCCTGTCCTAGACCGCCCACGGGGTGAACGGCTAATAGTTGATCATCTCTGCAACTGCTGCCCGGTGTCTGCTGCAAGCTGCCTGCTGGCCTTTAAATGCCTGGCCAAGGAGGATAGGAAGGGATAGAATAAGAGTGTATTTCCATGGGATGCTTTATCCAGAAGGAGCTAACACAGTGTCGGATGTTGCCTTAGTGAAAGGTGATGAGCGTGGGCAGAATATCCTAAGAGCTCTCGAGCTCATAGAAGATCAGATCAGTTTGGGAGAGCGCATTGTAGTGAAGCCCAATATGGTATCTGTAACTAAGACTCTCTCTGGGACCCATGCCGAAGCCCTCGATGGGGTGTTGCAATTTATCCGCCAGCGCACGGATGGAGAGATTGTGGTGGCTGAAGGCTCTGCCCACGCCGATTCAATGAAAGGATTCCAGATATATGGACTGGCCGAGGTGGCCAAACGTTACGGAGCGCGGTTGGTGGACCTCAACCGCGACCAGTGGGTGGAGACAAAGGTCGTAGATAGAGACTTGCAGCCTATAACTTTGCGCTTTGCCAAAACCGTGGCGGAAAGTGATTTTCGCATCTCCCTAACGCCGATGAAAACCCACGATGCGGTCATCATAACCTTGTCGTTAAAAAACTTGGTAATGGGTAGTTTGATTACTCAGGGTGTAGCGAGCCTGGATAAGCTGTCGCACAGATTGAGCCACTGGATCCGGCCGAAGGATGCCCTTTATCCCCGGGGCATGAATTGGGTAGTAAAACATGTCCTCCGAAGCGATAAGGTGACCATGCATCAGACCTACCCCACCTTGAATTACAATCTCTTTCTCATCGCCAAAGCTTACCCCGTTCACCTGGCAATTCTGGACGGTTTTACCGCCATGGAAGGGCCGGGGCCCACTCAGGGAAAGCCAGTGGACCTTCGTCTTGCCGTGGCTTCCACTGATTTCATTGCTGCTGATAGCATTGGGGCGCGAATTATGGGTTTCGATCCCATGGAAGTAGGCTACCTCTACCACGCCATTGCAGGCGGCTTGGGTCAGGGTTCGTTGGATCGAATAAGGATTCTAGGGGAACAACTAGAAGATTGCATTCGCCCCTTCGAGCCGCACCCCAACTACCTGCGTCAGCAAAAGTGGAAAAGAGCCGAGTTGGAAGCACTGCGTGCTTCGCTGGTGATGTGATGGTGCTCAATGGATTTCAGCTGTCAGAGATGTGGTAAGTGCTGCAGGGAGATAGGGATTCCGTGGTCGGAATTGGATGTTCATCTTGTTGCGGCTCACTTGAATATGCACTTAGATGACTTCCTTAAGTTGTACGGTTTCCAGGACAACGTATATTCTGGCGAAATCGAACATATGGACCCTGGCGTAACACCCTGTCCCTTCCTAAAATATGACAGGGAGAAAGCTGTTTGTAAAATTTATCCTGTTCGACCCTGGGTTTGCCGGGGATACCCTGGTCCGGGTATGGTTTGCCGAGGAGGACAGAAAAAGATCGAGGCCGGAGAACAAAGGGAGGAGGTTTATTCATGAAGCTCTTTCTGCGAGGTATTGCCCTTGCCCTGTTAACCAGTCCATTGCTAATCTCCTGCACAACGACCAAGATTACCCATACATGGGCAGACAAATACTATCGTGGTTGGCCCTTTTCCCATATTTTGGTCATCGGAGTTGCAGACAAAAATGAGGTTAGACGTTCTTTTGAGGAAAAGTTCGTGGCAAAGCTGGAGGCCAATGGAGTGAAAGGGGTGGAAAGTTACGCTGTGATGGCACCAGATGAGAAGATAGATAAAGAAACCATCTTGGCTGTAGTTGAAAAAACGGGAGTCGATGGTGTCCTCTTAACCTACCTGGTGGCAGTCAAGGAAAAAGAGGTGGCCAGCCCATCAGCAACTTACGAGCCCGTGGACGACTACCACGGCGGATCCACACAAGATATGTTCTCCGCCTACGAATACAGGTCGGAACCTAAACTCTACACCACCCAGGTAAAGGTTCGCTTGGAAACAAATCTGTACGACGCCAAGACGGAACAAAAGGTTTGGTCTGCCCGATCTAGAACGCTAAACCCCAAGTCGGACACCGCCCTAATGGACTCGGTGATCGACGCCCTGGTAAAAGACCTCAAGAAAAACAAACTGCTTCCTTAAAACCATACAGCCAGGGAGGAGTTTTGTTGTCCTGCTGGAATGGATGGTGATTCTCCTCCATTTACAAAACAAGACCATCGAGAAGGAGATGCAACCCCACCATGGCGCTATTTGAGAGCAAAAAATCAAAGGAATTCTGGGGCTTAATGGCTGCTTCCGGGATCAGTTACGGCCTTTCGACCCTGGTTAAAACAGCACAACTGCAGAATATTTTAATTGTCGTTTCAGCCGTACTTTTCATCATCGCTCTTTACAAGCTCACGAGGTCTTCCTAGCCCGGATGTTGCAAAAATTCAGGCCCTGGCGCGACTGCGACCACTGATCTGACCGTTCTTTCTGCCATCCTCGGGTGTGGGCTCCTGCCACATGCTGATCTGGAATGGTTTGGGAGCAAGCCCCTGAGTACGCCGGGGGCGGATTGATGAAATATCCGGGCTAGAGAAAAAGGGTCTCACCGTGTTCTAAATAGACCAACCGATCCAAGAGGCCTTCCTTTTCCATCTCCCTCTTGATATCGAGCGGTGGGAAGTGAACCGGTTCGTCACCCAAGCGGAAAGTGCCCCAATGTACGATCATCAACCTGGCGGCTCCGAGTTCTTTGAAAGCCTGAACTGTCTCCCTGGGGTTTATGTGACTGCCTGCCATGAACCAGCGGGGCTCGTAGGCACCGAGATTAATTATCGCCAGGTCGATGGAGTACTCCTCACCGATTTCTCGGAAGCGATCAAAGTAGGCTGTATCTGCTGAAATATAGATGGTAGGCCCCGAGGCGGTCTTCAATAGATAGGAACCCCATAGGGAGGTGTTTGGTCCCTCGATGGGGTTGCGCATGGTCCAGTGGTCGCAAGGAAGTAGGGTAATTTCCCTTCTACCGTCCTCAAAAGTTGAAAACCAGTCAAGCTGGGTGCGATTGCTCATTTTGATATCAGCAAAAACGTCATTGTAGCCAAGGGGACTGACAACATGGGTATCCCCTCTCAGGGAAGCAAGTGAACTGGTGTCCAAATGATCATAGTGGCCATGACTTATCAAGACGTGATCAGGCCTTGGTATTTCCTCCCCATCAAAGTCCAGGGGGGTAAAATCTTTTATGAAGCGGAAGATTTCCGAGAAGATCGGATCTACCAGGATGTACTGGTCCTCATCCTTAATCATGACGCTGGCATGTTTGACAAAGGTGACAGATAAACTACGGTGATCTCTTATGGGCTCCCACTGGATGGAAACCGGAATTACTCTTTCATCATCATAGTATGACTTGAACTTATTCTCACTGAACAATTTCCAATGGAGAACGCGCAACATGTTCCCGTGTTCTTTGGTGCTAAAAGGGTTGATGAATCTTTCCTTGCCATGATGAAGTTTCTTTTGGGCCAGTTCCCGCAGACCGTAATCGTTGAAGGGTGAGAGTTTCTCTGCACTCTGGGAAGCGCCAGTCGTGATCTTAGTGCAACCAGCGAGGAGGTGAAGAAAGGCTGCCTTCTTACCTAGATCTAAAAATTTTCTCAAAAACATACGTCGATCCATTTGACCAATTCTCACGAACTGTGGGCATTACCCAGCCTCTATTTATAATTTTAAATTGAAGATTGCAGATTGATCAAGGCACATGCGAAAAACAGGGTTCAGAAATCCAAAATCTTCAATCTGCAATCTCCAATTTGATAAGCACGGGGGCAGCAAAAGGCAAGTCGGCTTGGGAGGCAGCCCCTCTCCTATTCGTCTCTTAGCCTGCTCTGCGGCAAAGCCATTCTACAATATGCTCTGTGTTAGAAAGGTCGGAAAGCACCAGGTCAGCGGTGGTATTCTTGAGCTGCTCCAGAGAATGAGTGCCGGTGGCCACTGCAATAGAACAGGCTCCGTGGACCTGGGCGCACTCAACATCCTTCGGGGTATCGCCGATGACCACACACTGCTCATATTCCAAAGCGATGGATTCTGAGTCCAGAAGCCTTTTAACTGCAAAGGGCAAAAGAAGATTCCTGTCTTCACTGTCGTCTCCAAAACCTCCCACAGGGAAGAAGTGATTAAGATCGAAGGTATCCAACTTTAGCCTTGCCCCAGCCTCAACGTTTCCCGTTAGTAGCCCGAGGTAAAAACCCTTTAATCCCCTGACAGTGTGGAGAAGTTCATTTACCCCCTCTTTTACATGTCCCCTGCCCATAGTCACCTCATTACGGAGATGATCTAAATAGCGGGCCAGGAGAGAATCAGGTAAGTCATCCCGATCCAGAAGATCGAACTTTTGCAACCCCTCGCGGATAATTTGGAAATCGGTCTTTCCGGCAAAGTCAATGTGGCGGAATCCGTTTGGGATACCCAGCAAATCTTCCATGGCCCGGTTCAAAGATCGACTTCCAGCACCGTCCAGACTAATGAGGGTACCATCGATATCGAAGAGAACAAAAACATGTTCCATCTCAGCGAACCTTTTGCTATATGGCTCTCTAGGCCAGTACTCCAGCACTCCAATACTCCAACACTCCAGTCTTTTATTCAAGCCCCAACCACAAATAGTCTGCTTCGCTTAGAGCGACATTGTTTTGCTCTACTCTGCCTGGAACCTCAGGAAGAATTACTCGAAATGGCAGTTCAGCTCTGCTGCGAATTTGTGCGGGAATCCCTTTTTTCCAGGAATGGCCACTGCCGGCTATCACCACCACGGTGGATTCCGGATTCTTTTCCAAATAGCGAAGCAGAGTCCAGGCCATGGCCGTATCCCAGACCAACTGAGCTTCACAAAACCTAGTGAAATCCAAACCACCGTGGCCATGCATGGCAAGGGACCGTCGGATGAAGGCTAAATATTCGCGGTCCACCCGGCAGGTCACCATGGGCAGGTCGCCACGTTGTTCCGGGGTGAGGGAATCGAAGCCCTCACGGGCAACCTGTTTGGTTACCTCGGGCGCAACGTTGAGCCCAAGCAAGGGGATCTTGTGATCTCTGGCATAGAGAAATATGTCTTTGTACAAGGAGTAGGAATAATTCCAGTTCTCGTAATAGATCTGCTCAAATTCTTTTTGCCGCAACTCCCCCTTGACCCAGCGGTCAAGATCCGGTTGGCTGTCGCGCCTGAACATCTCAAAGCCGATGGCTACGGGAGCCCCTGCTTTTTTGAGAGCGCGAATTGTCTCCAGTTGTGCTTGATGGTGGCTTTGAGAGGTGTGCAACTCGCCGACGAAAACCAGTCGGGATTGGGCGAGATCTTTGACTATATCCGTAAGGGATACTATCTGGCCGTCTGCTACCCTAAGGATTCGATGGGAAAGGGGAGCATGGCTGCAAAAAACCAATAGTAGAGAGAACAGGATGAGAAAAGAGAAGATGACCGGGAGCCGGAAGAGCTTCATAGGAGACCTCAATTAGCCGATTTGGATGAGAAGGTTCCTAATCTCCCCACCTTTCCTCAGCTCCGTTAGCCATTGTTCAGGAAAGTGTTCTTTACCCAAATGGGCCCCGACAATCATGCCAACCGCCATCCCCCTGGCGGCGTTGTCACCGCCGGCCATGACGGCCTGGACCAAAGCCTCTTTCAGATCTTTTTCATACTTGGCAACAAGGTGGATGACACCAGGGAAGGCATCCGGGGTGTGACAGGTCAGCCCGAACCTACTTATGGCAGATACTGTTTCCATGTCCTTTGACTGGAAGCCCTGTTGGATCCACTCAGTAAAAACAGTGTCAGAGTAATTCTTCTCAGCCACCTCAGTAATTGCCTCTGAAGGAGAAGCGCCATTTAGAGTCTTCCAGGTAACCCTAGCTAAGAACTCGGCAGAGTGGACACTGAGAGGGTCAGCATGGGTCATCCTGGTCTGTGCTCGTGCAGCCCTGACCAGTTCATCCAGGTTGTCCCTATAACAGAAAGCCAGGGGTGCGATCCTGGCAGCACCGGCCAAATCGTTGGAGGGGGAGCCGGAATCCTGGGGACCCTTACCTTGTGAAAAGTTGGCCAGGGTTTTCTTGGTAGCCCCATCAAAATAACCATCGTAGTCTCGAAAAAATCTTTGCCAGCGCTCGGAGAAATCGTTGAGATCAAAACCTCCTTTGGCGGCGACGGATTCCAGCAAGACCAATTGCTGATCGCCGTAGTGGGTGAATTCTCCCTTTTCTTTGGTGGGATGGTAAGAACCTTCTCTAGGTTTGATAAACTTCTCTACCCGGCCATGCTGGTTGGAAATTTGCTGGGCGTGATAAATCCAGTGCACGCCCAAGGCCAGGGAGTCAGCAGCAAAAGAGGCTAAGACCATTGCTTCAGCTTTATCTCGCACCACTATTCCTCGTGTTTCACCGGCATGTTCGACTTTATTTCTCACAAAGTTTACAGAGATCTGCCACCCTTAGCGACTGTCGAGGGGGACAAACTCGCAGACCTCGGGACCGCAATATTCTCCCACATAGTCGGATTCTGGGCGATAGAGCATCGGCTTTGGCGACGCTTCAGCAAACTGCTCTTCAATTATATGGGCAGTCCAGCCGGCGACCCTGGCGATGGCAAAAATGGGAGTAAATTGATCCATGGGAATGCCCATCATGTAATAAAGTGAAGCACTATAAAAATCCACATTGGTGAATATGTCCCTACCCTTGCGTTTCTTGAATTCTTCTTTGGCGACTTTTTCCAAGAGAGCTGACATCTCATACCATTTGGTATCGCCAAAGCGTTCTCCCACTACCTTAGACATTGGAGCCAGAATCAAGGCCCGGGGATCATCCACCTTGTAGACGGCATGTCCCAAGCCCATGATTCTCTGGCCCTGGTCAAACTTTTCTTTGACGTAGCTTTCTACCCGGTCAGGTGAGCCGATCTCCAGTAGCATTTCCATCACCCGGGTGTTGGCACCACCGTGCAATTCACCTGACAGGGAACCAACAGCTCCGGCTACAGCAGCGTAGATGTGGGCCCGGGTAGAGGCAATTTCTCGAGCAGCAAAGGTGGAGGCATTGAAACCATGCTCCGCGTGCATCACCAAGGCAGCGTCAAAAAAACCGGCTATATCCTCGTCAGGCACTTCACCTTTCATCATGTAAAGAAAGTTTGCGGCATGGCTTAGATTGGGATCAGGATCTATGGGTTCCTGGCCATTACGGATGCGTTCCCAGGCGGCGACAACGGTGGCCAGTTTGGCAACCAATCGGATGGCTTTGCGATGAGCTGCTTCTCTGGAAGGACTATCAACCTCAGGATCATGATGGGCAAGCATGGAGACACAGGCTTGCAGAACATCCATGGGCAGAGCGTTTTTAGGCCTTGTTTTGAGTGCAGCAATCAGTTCGGCGGGCACTGCTCGCTCCGCTGCGAGCTGGGCCGAGAAAACTCGGAGTTGATCTCGATCAGGTAGAATCTCATTTAAGAGGAGGTGAACAACCTCTTCGAAGGAGGCTTTGGCAGCCAAGTCCTTAATCAAATAACCTCTATAAATCAATCGTCCAACAGAGCCATCTACATCACCAATATTAGTGCTGGCCACAACGACGCCCCGAAGCCCGATATTCCTGATGTCCATACCTGTCTCCATAGGTCTCTCCTTTTCACTCCAAATGATTTTCCTGAACCCCTCTTTAAAAATAATCTTATTAACTAAGTCGAAAATTAAAAAAAATTAAACATCAAGATCAAAATTGTCAAAATAGAAGGGGCAGCAACCTAATTCTATATAGTGTAATGGCTAATATTCCCTTGGACAAGGGGCTTCGGGCCCCATGGGCAACGGACAACTGCCAAGAAGGGTTAGTCCTTTCTGAGAAGCAAGAGGGTATTGCCGATAACGCTCAAACTGCTCAATAGCATGGCAGAGACTGCTATCAGAGGAGTGAGCAATCCGCTCATGGCAATGGGGATGCTAACCAGATTGTAGAGGAAAGAGCAACCAAGGTTTTGATTGACCTTATTTTTAACCCTTTTGGCCAAGTAGATAAAGTCGCATATCTGCAAGGGATCCCCCCGCATCAAAGTGAGATCTGCCGCCTCTTTGCCCAAATGGCTGCCCGAATGAACCGCTATGGCCAAATCAGCCTGTACCATGGCAGGGGCATCATTTATGCCGTCTCCAACCATGGCAACCTGGCAACCTCGTGCCTGCAGGGCAGCAATATAGTTTGCCTTCTCTTGGGGAAGTCTCCCTCCTAGGGCCTCGTCTATTCCCATCTCAGCAGCAATTGTTTTGGTGGTCAGGTTGTCATCGCCGGAAATCAGGGCAACCTGATATCCGGCTTCCTGTAAAGTCTTAACTGTCTGGGTGGTGGTAGGCTTTATCTCATCACCAAAGATAAAAACACCACAGACCTCACCGGCCAGACTCATGAAAACCAGGGAGTGTTCAGGTTGGTTCTCCAGTAAGGAGAGTGCGGAGCTTCTGCCAATTTCGTCAGCGAGAAATCCTCGGGAACCTATTCTGATCTTCTTTCCTTCCAAGACCGCTGAAATTCCATTTTCACATACTTCCACTCCTTGCAGGGTCACCAGTTCGGCTCGATGTTTTGCTGCTTCCCTGATGATCTCTGCTGCGATCAGATGATCAGACTCCTTTTCCAGGGATGCAGCCAATCCCAATAATTCTTTCTCAGAAAGAGATCCAACTGGAAGAATTTTCAGGAGTGACCATTGACCCATGGTAACTGTTCCGGTTTTATCCAGGACGAAAACGTCCAACCTTCCTGCCTGTTCGAAGGAGGTGAAGTCTCTGACTAGAATTCCCTTCCTGCCTGCCAGAGAGATGCCCGCCACCCGGGCCATGGGAATAGCAATACCCAGGGTGCAAGGGCAGGAAATAACCGTGACCGTCACCGCCCGGATCAGGGCTTCCTCGAGAGTATGACCAAAAAACAGGCAGACCAAACCGGTTCCGCCAGCTAAGGCTAGGACGATGGGTACAAACCACTGCAAAGCACGCTCAGCCTTACCCTCGAAGGGTGTCTTTTTCCCCAAGGCCTGCTCCATAATGGTAATCATCTGCCCCACCACCGAGTCCGCTCCTACCCCTTCAGCCTTGATGGTGAAAATCCCCTGAATGACTCTGCTGCCGCTTTTTATTCTGTCTCCAGCTTTTTTAACCACAGGCAGTGGTTCACCTGTGAGGGACGACTCATCCACGCTACCTTCTCCGCCCAATATGAGGCCGTCGGCAGGGAGGATCTCGTTTTCTTCCACCCTAAAGGTGTCTCCTTTTCTCAGGTGCTGATAGTCCACGTAGCGACCCTCCGGGTAGATCTCAGAGCAGATTCTTACTTTGGTGGGGCGGAGGGCAAAGAAATTCGCCAGGTCCTCTTGGACCTCATCCTTGGCCCTTCTCTCGAGGAGTTTTCCCAGAAGGACCAGGGTGATAAGCATTGAAGAGGTGTCAAAATAAAGGTGAATACTTGCACTCAACAGTCCGTAGATGCTGTAGAAATAAGCACTGAAGGCACCCGCTGTTATAAGCGTTTCCATGCTGAAACCGGCGGCGGATATTCCGGCCAAGGCCCGGCGATAAATGTTGCTACCACCGTAAAAGATAACGACGCTGGCCATGACAAAGATAGGCCAGGAAAGCTTGTAAACATTGTCCCTGCTGAGTTCAGTGAAAAACCCCGAATACAAGGCAAATGACAACATCATTACATTCATGGTGAGGAATGCTGAGACGACAAACCGGATAAGCTCTGCTTTTCGATCCTTATCTTCCCTGCCTTCGCTTGGCAAGGAGGCCTCATAGCCAAGGTCATTTATGGAAGCAATGATTTCCTGTGGCGAAGTGATAACCGGACTGTAATCACACCTCACTCTGTCAGTGGCGAAATTACATGATGCTGAACCAATTCCAGGACTTTTTTTAAGGGTCTCTTCAATAACCCAGGCGCAGGCGGGGCACCACATTTGATGGACATGAAGGTTTAAACTAAGATAGGTCTCGTTGTAAGGGTCTTTTTGCTTCGGTAGCTCCTGGGCCGGACTAGTAGCGGAAGGGGCGGTAGTCACCGCCTCTGGGGTTCCGGTCCTCTCTGCCAACTCAGTTTCTGACTTGGGAATAATGCCAATCTCTTGGCATTTTTTGAATAACTCTGTCTCTCGGAATGAGTCTGGGTCAGCTGTATGGGATGATTCCATGAGCATATAGAACACCTGTTTACATCCCATGCAACAGAAGCAGAAGGTTTTGCCTGAGATATGCGCGGTAACTTTCTGGTAACGGAGAGGAAGGCCGCAGAGATCGCAGGATTCGGCGGGCTTGTTCATATCACTCGCGCAGACCGAGAGACTTTACAAAGGCGATGATTCGCCACCGGTCTGTAATATTGATGGTGGTGGCCAGAGGCGGCTGTCTGCCCTTTGGGAGGCCGAAACTAATGTCTTTGAAAAGATTTCCCGCCGACATTGACTGGACCTTTTCAGATCTCAAATCAGTGGGAAGGGGGGCAAAACTCTGACCTACCGTGCCATTGCCGTCATATTTCTGGCCGTGACACTGGGCGCAGAAGGTAAAGTAGAGCTCTTTCCCTGACTGAATCGCACTAGAGTCGTAGAGATTGAACGGAGGTTTTAGATCCTTTGCCTCGGTCAACCTCAAAAGCGCCTCGCCATCAGAGACAGGTACCACTCCATCTTCCATAAGCAGAAGTGGCTCCTCATGGGGTCTGACCGCGGGAGTCTCTCGCATCCGCCAAAACTCTGCGTAAGTGTCTATGTGCTGTAAAACCAGAAGAGCCACGACCAGCACGACGGACAAGACGGCTACTATTACCAGAACTTTCTTCACCTATTCCCCTTTTTGCCCTCTAATGTGTTGTGTGTGGGGAACTAGCTGATAGATGGCGTAAGGTGATTCCCCCGGCACGTCCTTAACGGGGCGATAATCCCAGGTTGGCTGACCTTGATCACCGATAAGCAAGAATGAAAAAGTCCCCTTTATCAGGACGAAAACTAGCAGACCAATAATGACCATCCAGGTGAAAAGTGCTGAAGATTTATAGGATATTCGCTCCATTTTATATTTTCACTCCCAGTAAGCCGATTATGAGAATGTAGAGAAAAGCCCAAACAATGGTTCCAATGATAATAAGGACAAGATTCAAGGGAAAGGGACCGTTTCTGGTTTCGAAGCCCTCCACGTACTGACCGTAGATTTTCTTTTGTCTCGCCTCAGAATCCCTGGTGTTGAAGTGAGAGTACGCCAGGGCCGTGCCAAAGATGAACAGAAAGACGAAAGCCGGGAGCAAGTAGAGAACCACATGTTGGAAGCTAAGGAGTTCAAAGAATCTCATGCCTATTTTCCTTTATTGCCGTGCCGGTGACGGATTCACTGCCTTCGATCCTAGGCTCTAAACTAGCCGCCTCTAACCAGAGCGAAGATCAAGACCGCAGCAGTGGTCAGCAAACCAAGACAGGCCAGCCCCAGGAGGGCATAGCCCTCAATCCGGTTCATCTTGGAAACTCTCACCGGCTCTGCCTGATCCCCTCCCTGCAAGGGGAGAAAGCGGGCCCTTTGTTGGTCCTTGAACTGGCGGTTGTAGAGGGCCCAGAAAAAGACCAGTATGCTGATTATAAAACCCGCTAGCATGTAGGTCAAAAAGTATGGGTAATACATAAGAAATGCCTAAAGTGTCTAAAATGCCTAATCAAAGAATTCAGTAGCCAGAAGTTGTGAATAACCTAATTTTAACTGCTTTTTTCCTTAATCCTGGATTCTGACTTCTAGCTCCTTACTCTATGCTCCATGCCCTATGCCTTGTGCCAGCTGCTTACGGTTCCCAAGAGGAATCAATGCCCCGGGGTTCCTGGTTGGCATCACTCTGGTTTATGAAGTATACGGCCACGTAGTTCCCCACTTCCCAAATCTTCTGAGATTCCAACTCCCGCTTGAAGTAAGGCATGGCAGTGCCGGTAATGCCGTTCATGATCTGGTAGTAAAGAATGCCGCCTGAAATTTCCCTCCCGTGCAAAATAGTAAAGTTGAGCGGTGGAGGATAGAGATAAGGCTGAGCAGGGCCCATGCCATCTCCGATGGGTCCATGGCAGCCGAGGCAGAACTGTTGGTAAATCATGTGCCCTCTGGCCAGTCCCGCTTCTGTGGTTGGATAAGGGTTGGGGACCTGGCGCCAGCCCGCGGGCACGTGGTCTGCAAGCCACTTGACGTTGGCCACCGGACCAGACTCGTAGGCCTTGATGGCTTCTTGCTTCCAGTAGAGCTGCCGCTGCATACGGTGATCCGCCTCTTTGAAACCCAATCCCTGGACATATCGGGTGAGGGTATGAAGGTTTTTTTCTCCTAGAAAGGCAAAAAGCGGCATGATGGAGTTAGGCCTCGTATAGCGCGGGTTGACGAAATGGGCAATGTGCCAGTCATCCGGGTGCTCTCCCCCCTCTTGGGAGAGGTCAACTCCGGTTCTCTCTGATCCTAAAAGGATCGGCCTGTCTCCAACATAGTCCCCTGCCTGGGCGATGCGTTCTGCTCCGTGGCCCCAATCAATGGTGCGAATGGACTGACTATGGCAATAAACGCAACCATTGGCAATGTAGATATCTCTGCCCGCCGCCTCTTCCGGCGACCTGAAACGAAAAATGTTGGATGGAGTCTCATCTCTGGTAGCATAAGGCCAGTAGACCATAAGAAAGGTAATTGTGGCTAAGATAGCAAGTGAGCCGATTATTACGGCCTTTGGTGTCATTTTTAAGGTCATGCTTTCGCTCCGGATTGGGAGAGTAAGCTTCTGATGATATTGTAGAAGCCTATGATGGCGCTACTAAAGATCAAAAAGCCGAGGGAGGCCCTGAGTACATAGTATAGATGAATTTCCGGCAAGACCCGGTAAACAGTCTCACCGTTGAGCCAGGCATTGCCCTGAATCAAGCCCACGGTGGTGAGAACCACAGTAAAGCCAACAACGCCGATGAGGACAAGCCAGTACTGAAGATCAGCAAGAAACCTGCTATAGAGAGGCCTGCCAGTGATCCTGGGTATGATGAAGTAGAGTCCTCCCAAGGCAATCATGGCAGCGAATCCCAGGACACCGATATGGGCGTGTCCCACCACCCAGTTGTTGAAGTGGGTCACCCGTTGGACCTGGGGCAAAGCCATAATTGAGCCCTGAATGCTGACAAAGAAGTACATGATGGTGCCGGTGAAGACAAATTTGGCCCCGATGTCGGCATGGATTTCCCCAAGCTTGCCTTTGGCCGTGTACCAAATGTTGATGAGAAAAACCATTACGGGAATAACCATGGCGATGCTGTCCACAATGGCAATCACCTTTAGCCAAGTAGGAACCGGCACCTGCAATAGGTGGTGGGTGCCGATGTGGGTATATACTACGAGAAGAGACCAAAACCCAATGAGTGACAGGGTGTGACTGTAGAGGGGACTGCGGATGGCAGTGGGAATGACATAGTAAGCTACCGCAATGGCAAGGGGGGTCAGGAGGAGTCCGAAGATGTTGTGGCCATAAAACCAGAGGATGATGGCGTCCGGAATGCCAACTAAAGCGCCGCTGTTTGGTTGCCAGATGACATTACCGATGCAGTAGGTGACAGAGGTCAGGATGACTGCAGCACAGACGTACCAGACGGAGACGTAGAGAAGCGGTTCCCGGCGTCGTTTGACAGTCATAAACAGATTGTAGCAAACGAGGCCGAAGCAGGCGACTACCAAGAGATCTACTGGCCAAATCAACTCGGCATACTCTCTGCCCTGAGAGAAACCGGAGGCCAAGCTGATGACGGCAGCTAACAGGGTGATATTCCAAAGCCATACAGTTATTAGCCCCAGTCGTTCGCTGTAGATTTCAGTCTGCAGGAGGCGAGGGAGAAAGTAGAATGCTGAGGCCAGGAGCCCCGGGGTCACAAAGCCAAAGAGCACCAGATTAACGTGGATCGGCCGCACCCTGCCGAAAACCAGCCAGCCGATGTTGTGGGACAGATCGGGGGCAATCAGCTCTGTGGCACCGGCGAGTCCCATGAGGGTGGCCATTACCATCCAGCCCGCCGAAGTAAGGCAGAAAGCCCTGGCGGTCCTGTTGGTAAGCGTAGCACTTGTAGCTGATGAGTCCATTAGGATAACTCTTTTTTGTATCGCCCTGGTCGATTAGTTGTGACAGGCCAGCCAGCAGCCGAGGTTGGCCTTCTTCTGCCTGTGGCAGTCGACACAAAATCCCATCAAGAAGCGGTTTTCCTTGAGTCTGTCCATGGTCTTCACCTGCCCGTGGCACTCCTCGCAGGCCAGCTTCTTCTTAATGTGTCGTTGATGGTTGAAGAAGACAAACTCTGGAATATAGTTTACCTTTACCCAAGGCGTTGGAGTCTTGGTGTTGTAATACTCGTGCTCCTTCTGTATCCAAGGAAATTTTTTTATGATGTAGTTGTGGCAGTATAGGCATTTCTCTACTGGCGGAATTCCGGGAAATTTGGAGCGACCCACATAGGGATGACAGAATTGGCACTGGATATTCTTCACCCCGGCGTGGACCCGGTGGCTGAAAGGTATGGGCTGTTCCGGGCCAATATCCGTCGCATAACCATAGAAAAAGTAGAGAAAGAGAATTATTCCAAGCGTAGACAGGAAGGTCAGGATCAAGGGCCACCTGTTCCGTTTTAATGTGGTTAAGAAACCGTTCTCTGAATTAAACCGATCTTGCATTAACTCATCCGCTTTGGGGTAAACTCGGGGAACAATCGCAAGAAAGAAGCCACTGAAAACGCCATGAGGCCCAGAAAGCCCAAGGTTATCAAAAAATCTGTGGGGCCCAAAGGCAGGGTGGCAACATTATGATTCCAAGCAGGGCCGAGAAGGAGTAGATGCTCGAGCCACAGAACAGAAATAACCGCGGTGCAAAGAATGATCATTGGAACTGGTTTAGATTTGACTTTGCGGTTTAACAAGATAAAAAAAGGGATCACGAAACCAACAATCATTACTGTCCATGCCAGCTGTCTCCAGGGGAGGAGCATAACCCGCTGGATAACGTAAGTTGTCTCCTCTGAAATATTGCCGTACCAGATCACCACTAATTGCACGTAGAAAAAATCTGCCCAAACCAAACAGAAGGCGAAAAGGAGCTTGCCGAGATCGTGAAAATGGGAAGAGCTCAGGCTCAACTCTCCACTCCTGCCGAGGTAAAAGAGAGCGGAGAGAATCATCAGGGCGGCCAGCCCCAGATAAAAGGCCTTGGCAAAGGCATAAGCCCCAAATAAAGTTGAAAACCAGTGGGGCTCCATGCTCATAACCAGATCAAAACTGATGAGGGTGAGGACGAGAGCGTAAGCCAGAATATAGAGCACGCTCAACACTGTTATCTTTTTCTTGTAGCCGAGAGCTTCCTCCTCGCTTCCTGTCTTGCCTCGTAGGAGAAAATCCCTGAGTTTTCCTTGAGTTTCCCCCGGCTCTAGCTCGATCCGCAGGACGTAGTAAAGATAGGCCAACCCCAGTCCATAAAGGAGCAAAAGACCTACAAGGTCCCTGGAAAAGAGGAAAGGTAGGCTGAGCCAGAAATCCTTGCCGTGTTCCAGATGCAGCCATGGGAAAAGATACTCCCTGCCCAGGAACAACAAGATGAAGAGGACAAATGAAAAAGGGAAAAAAGCGGCAAAGGATTCAGCCAGTCTCTGCATAGGCTGACTCCAGCTGGCTCCGACGAGATGCATGACAATGGAAAACAACAGTCCTCCCTGGGCAACAGCGGACCAGAGGAGGAAGTTGATGTGGTAGGCCTGCCAGGCTTTCTCTGGATGTTTGCCGGCGAGCTGAACAAAAAAGGTGACTACTCCCACAAGCACCAGAAGCACGAAAAATCCTAAAACTGGTTTTGAGATCTTTCTCGCTGGGTTTGCTTTGGTCATATTGGTAAATGCCTAAAGTGTTTAGAAATCGTAAAAATCGCAGCAACCTTCACGCCAGCTCATAAGGACAGATCATCCGTATAACAAATAACGACGCTGCTTGCTGCCCGCTGCCAGTTGCAAGCTGGCAGCTGTATTTCCCTATGCCCTATGCCTTTTCACTCGAAGACCCTGGCTTCTCCTCCCTGTTTCTGGAAAAACTCAATAACTTTGCCTTGCTCTTCCTCAGTGCAGGAGGCAACAATGCCAAAATGTTCACCGGAGCAGCGGCGATCGTATTGCCTGAGACCTTTGTAATCGGGCAGGCCGCCAAAGATAAGAAGACCCAAGACATTGCCAAAGACAGAAAATAAGATGGTAAATTCGAAGCCAACGATGACAAAAGGAATCCAGGCAATTACGGGTTTGCCCCAAACAATGAGTTTCCACACGCTGGCGGTGTAGATTGCTAGGCCGAAGCCGGTAAAAAATCCTAATATGCCGCCTACAAGGGTAAACCACCCCACAGGGCTTTTCTTTAGCTTCAGGGCGGCAAAGATCCTGTGGCTGGGCAAGGGGCTGTGAACCCGGTCGAGCTTCCACGGCGACCGTTTGAGAGCCTCAATAGCCGCGACAGTCTGATTTTCATCGGCAAAGACGGCAAGCACCTGCCGGTCAGTGGGCATGGCCTCCTCCTTCACCAAGGGTTTCCTTCATTTCCGTCATAGAGATGGAGGGCAGGTGTTTGACAAAGAGCACAAAGAAAAGAAAAAACAACGAGAAACTGCCGATCATTATTCCCCATTCAATCCCAGACGGCCAGTACAGCCCCCAGGCATGGGGGATGAAGTCATGGGCCACACCGCCAATGATGATTACGAAACGCTCGTACCACATGCCGATGTTAATCAGGATAGAGATGGTGAAAAGCCAGGCAATGCTGGTACGAATTCTCTTGAAGAAAAACAGCAAAGGAATAATGCTGTTGCACACCACCATGATCCAGAATTCGATACTGTAGTCTCCAAGGGCTCGCCAGCGGAAGGCCTCCAGTTCGACAGGGTTATGGCTGTACCAGGCCAAAAAGTACTCGACTGCATAGGCATAGCCTACAATGAGACCGGTAAAGATGATGGTCTTGGCCACGGCTTCCAGAATCCTCATGGTGACGATTCTCTCGTAGTGGAAGAGTTTCCTCAGCGGGATCATCAGGGTCAACACCATGGCAAGTCCGGAATGGATGGCTCCGGCCACGAAGTAGGGAGCAAAGATGGTACTATGCCAGCCTGGGACAATGCCCAGGGCAAAATCCCAGGAGACCACGCTGTGCACCGAGACCACCAGTGGGGTGGCCAGGGCGGCAAAAAACAGATACCCCCGGGTGTAGTGCCGCCACTGTTCGTGCTTGCCGGTCCAGCCGAGGGAAATCACGGTAAAGACTTTCTGGCGAAATCCTGTGGCTCGGTCTCGCACCAGAGCTAGGTCGGGGAGCATTCCGGTGTACCAGAACAGGGTTGACACGGTAAGGTAGGTGCTGATGGCCACCATATCGAAGACCAAGGGAGACTGAAAATTGGGCCAGAGGTAACGCTGATTGGGGTAGGGAAGCATGTAATAGACAACCCAGACCCGCCCCAGATGAATGAAGGGAAAGAGCCCTGCTATGGAGACGGCAAAGACGGTCATAGTTTCCGCCGCCCTGGCAATGGGGTTGCGCCAGCCGGCTCTAAACAGGTAGAGAATGGCAGAGATGAGCGTCCCCGAATGGGCGATACCTACCCAGAAGACGAAATTGATTAGGTAGGTGCCCCAGGCAACGGGAATATTCTGCCCCCCTGCGCCAATACCGATAAAAATCTGATAGGCCCAGCAAGCAACTCCTAAGAGCACCCCCAGGATGAGCACCATGATGACCAGCCAATAGGCGCCTATGGGGGGACGTAGGGTGTCCAGAACGGTTCGGTCGATCTGTGCATATGTGAGTTGAGGCGACTCGCTCATATTTCCTGCACCACCTTCTTTAAATAGATCACCGCCGGTTTGGTGTTGAGATATCCCATGACCTGGTATGCTCTATTGTCTGCGACTTTTTTCCTTACTTCACTTTGTTCATCCATGAGGTTGCCAAAGGTGAAGACTCCGGTAGGGCAGGTCTGCACACAGGCGGGTTGAATCTCACCGTCCAGTATCTTCCTGCCCTCGTTCTTGGCCCTATTGTGAGCGTCTTTAATTCGTTGGATACAAAATGAACATTTTTCCATGACGCCTTTGGTGCGAACAGTCACTTCGGGGTTCAGCTGCAAGTTCAACGGCTCCGGCCACTGCCAGACGTACCAGTTGAAGCGCCTTACCTTATAAGGACAATCCTGGGAGCAAAAACGGGTGCCTATACAGCGGTTGTAGATCTGGTTGTTTATTCCTTCCTTGGAGTGGTGCGGGGCGAAGACAGGGCAAACCGACTCGCAGGGAGCATTGTCGCAGTGCTGGCAGAGCATGGGAAGAAAGGTGAGTCTTTCTCTGCGCTCAGGATCCTCATAACGCTGGATCTGAAGCCAGGCCATTTCCCTCCCTTCAACGACTCTTTGCTCGCCTACCACGCCCAGATTGTTTTCGGCATAGCAGGCAGCAGCGCAGGCGGAACAGCCGATACATTTATCCAGATCCACCACCATGGCCCATCGATAATCCTGGTGGTCGTGAGGAGGATAGATATCCCTGGTTTCTCGGTCATAGGCCTCGGGCAAGGGGAGCACCAGGGGATATTCCCACATGCCCAGCCTGTGCTTCTCATGTGGTTCAGTGTATGGCAGGTTTTTTAAGCTAACGGAGAGGGCAATTTTTCTTTCATGTTGCACTCGACTGCCATCGGTGTGGGCCAACTTTATGGAGCGGCCGGTGTTTTTGAGAGCAATAGGCCCGGCGGTGAAAAAGGGAGCCCCGGAACTGGGTTCCAATTCGGGAGGTAGGAGGGCCACTGGATTCAATCCTTGACCTTCTGCATAACGCCCATAAGCGGTATGACCCTGCCCGATGGCCATGACAGCAACAGTAGAATGTACGCTAGGGGATTCATAGGCAGGCGCCTCTAGCCGGCCCCAGCGCGATTCTACTTGGACAATGTCGCCCTGTTTCAGCCCTCTTTTGGCTAAAGTTTCGGGGTGCAATAGAATTGGAGTCTGCCAGGCAACCTGAGTTAAGGTGTCCGGCACCTCACAAAGCCAAGGCTTGTTGGCACCCCTGCCATCAAAGAAACGGATAGATGGAACTGTAAGGAGAACTAATTCGGCTTTTTTGGGCACAGGAGGATTAGTAAAAATTGACTTGAATTTGCTTGAAAGAGTCAGCTCCGGCGTCCTCTTTCGGCTCTCCAGGTCGAATAACCCGCCGGTTTGTAAAAGCTGAAGCCAATCTTTCTTATCCTTGATAGTACCGTTTAGGCTGAGCTGGGTGAAGAGATAAGCTTGAAAGTTTTTATAAGGCCGTTGGGGGCCCAAGCCAGTACGAAGCAATAGGTCACCTAGGTTTGGCGCTCCGGACAGACTGCCCATGGTTGGCTGCATGGTTGAAACCATTCCCACCTTGCCGCCGTACTCGTCCCAGGTCTCCAAAGGAAGGCGTACTGGCAGAATGAGGTCAGCCAACTCGGAGGTTTCATCCATGAAATTGCTAAAACTAACAACAAATAAATCGTCCCTGATAATAGCTGTCCTGGCACCGCTCCCCCGAGGTAAAGCATAAGCCGGGTTGACGTTGTTTAATAAAAGAAGATCAATGGCACCATTGCTTACCTCTTTGAAAAATCTCAGTACTTCTGACCTCCTGGCCGCCAGCTCGACTCTGTGCCGATTGTTGAAATCTATAAGGCTGAGAGTAGGATCGAAAACCAAATTGAGGAGATTAGCGGCCATGTTGGTCTGCAGACTGAAAGCTCCAGATGCTCCTGTGGGGGTACCGAGAATGAGAGGTCTCTGCGCTGTATGGAGATGAACGTAGAGCTTATGGAAAAGTTCAGGAGATAGACCAGAAAGAGCCGAGACCTTTTCACTGGTGTAAGGTGCTGATATTTCTTCGATGGCAGCTTGAATATTCTCGGGCAATGACCTGTTTTTGCCGTGGCGCACACTTTCCCGCAAGAGTCCTAGGGCTATAGCATATTCGCTGTCTGGTACACAGGAGAACCATAAATCTGCATTGGCGCCGGTTATGGACTGATAGGGGCTTACGTGGAAGAAGAGGGCCTTGTCGCTCCCTTTCAGCCCATGCATCTCTTTGAATTTTCGAGCATATTCGACTGGAGAGAGCCATGTTTCGACAAAATCCGCACCGAAGGATAAGAGGAAATCTGCCTTGTCCAGTTGGTAGGAGGGGAGACCTTCAAACCCGAAGACCTGAGAATTGGCTTCCTTTAGCGCTTCATAAGCGTAAGGCTCAAAAACTAGCGGTTCGCCGGAGCCCCAATTATCAAGAGACTCGCCCATTAGATTAAGAAGACTTTCTCCCACAGTCTCAGTGACAATGCGGACCCTGCCCTTTCCTTTTTTAGCCGCTGCTTTAATCCTGGCATACAGCAGGGCCTCAGCTTCAGCATAAGTGATCGAGCGGTACTTGCCAGCTTCTTTTAGGAGGGGAGTCTTGATTCTATCGGGATTGTAGACACCCTGGAGGGCGGCCTGGCCCCGCATGCAGAGCCTGCCCTGGTTGATGGGATGCAGGGGATTACCCTCGACCTTGACTATCCTTGCCTCTCTGTTCTTGGCAAGAATGCCGCAGCCAGCCGGGCACTCACGGCAAGTTGAAGCATACCAGGTAGCCTTGCCGGTTACCATGTCGTCCGGCGCCTGAACGAGTGTATATAAAGTCTTGGCTGGTTGGGAAGTGCAGCTGGCGGCAAACGATAGACCACCCACACCGGCAATTTTTAGGAAGGTTCTGCGGTCCACCCTAAAATTGGCTCCTTGAACTGACTAGTTGCTTAGGGATGGTTGGCATAAAATGTGAGGTTCTAAACGATATCCCATGTTGCCTTTAAAAGCAACATATGGGGCCCTAAAAAGACAAAGAATGGGGCATACTAAGTGAGAATAATTGACAACGGCTGCCCAAATAGTAGCCAGTGATATGCCGTAAGGGCTTAAAATAATTTGAAGATTTTTGATTTAGTTAGGATAACCAAGGCACCCTGAGAATGTCAAGGAGGAAAAAGCCTGACTCCGCCATCACCTTTAAGTTTAGGACCATGGGCCAAGGCTTACAGCCCGGAAGGTGTCCACTCTCCAGCAGACTCACCCATTAAGGAAAGACCAACTCTCAGGGTAGCGGTCCTTCAAGGGTGGGATCCTTGCAGTTTAGACAGGCATAACAACGGTGCCAGGCTTTATAATTTTTAAAATTCCGCTGTGGCTCGTAAACCTAGGATAACCCCTTTGGGTTCAGAATCAGCGCTGTCTTTATAGTCATCTTTCATGTACTGTACGTCCGCCGTAACAGCCAAATAATCGTTTAGCACGAGACGATAGTAGCCTTCAAAAACCTGGGTCTGATCTATATCCAGATTCCCTCCGTTCAGGTAAGCGTAACCGAGACCGATATTATCATTTTCCCGCTTCCACAGGTTGCCGCTAATGTTAATACCTCCTGAGTAAATTGCGTCATAGTCCACCGCTGCCTTGTCATCCTGCCAGCCAAAGCGAAGCCAAACACCAATAGTATCGCCCAACTGTTGATCAAATGACAGCACCACTGCCATCAGATTTTTTTTATCTTCTCCCTCCCTGTCTAGGAATTGTTTGCTGGTGCGGTCAACAATCACCCGGTAGGTACCTTCTCCCAGGGAGGTGCTCAAAGTGTAGCCAACTTGGACGCCGTAAAAGTGATAGCTACTGCCTTCGTCATTCTCGCCCACATTCATAATGACTCCCCTGACATTGAAGTTGCTGATCTTCCACTCGAAGGCGCCACCAATATCGTAGGAGGGAAGAAACACGTGGGGACCATTTACCAGTGCCTCGTTCATAAACTGGGTGAATTCATCATTGGCGTAAGCATTCTCGTCCAAATAATCGGTTGCGTCTATGATTCCACCAGTGAAGTCCAATGTGTGTTCTTCACTAAAGTGAAAGGTGTACTTGTACCAAGCCGTAAGCAGGTAATCCCTGTTCCTGCCGTTTATGTCCTTGAGATCATCTTCTTGGTCGGCTGCCCAAGGTGCCAGGTTGAAACCCGTTTGATCATTCAAGCCGTTACCTGCTGCAAAGCCGAATTTTGCAAAAAATTCATTGTTTTCGTCTGGAGTAAAGCTGATCTCTGCCTGGAAGGGAACAGCTCCGCGACCTTTATCTTCGTCATCGTCCACGGCCTGATATTGGTAGGCACCGGCAAGAATTCCCCCAATGGATAGTTTGTCGTTTATCTCGTAGGCCCATGAAGACAGCGGTAAAAATACGACCAGGGTGGCAAGCAATACTTTCATCGCTAGGTGTTTCATGAGTTTAATTCTCCTTGTGTTGATGCGATATTTCACATTTTAATTTTCCAAGCTTCATTACTTTTGCTTTTAAAAAAAAGGCGTAACGCATTGAGGATGGAGGTGCTAAATTCGCCATCCCCATAGAGTCACGCCTTCACTTCCACCGCCTGGGCTACTCTCTGGGAGTCAGTCCAGCGATGACCGTAAGCCGTTCCATGCAGTTATGCGGTTCAAATCAGGTCATCTCTATTACCCCCTCGTAAGCAGAAACCGGTAAGCACTCGCAGTTCACATCCGAACAAGTTCCTGGCAAAGTCTCTTCCTCAGCGCCTCCAATTGCTTGGACTTAAACGATTTTCTGCTTTTCTCTAATTGTTCTATGGTGTCTGAAATAATCTTTTTGAACTGCTTCCGGTAAGGACAATTATTCTCGTCACAAAAAAAGACAGGGTTATTAAAACCACCTTTAGCGCCAGTTTCGCTGCAAAGGCTTCTGAGTAGCTGGGCCTTTTCAGTCAAGTCATCGGCAAGTTTTTGTATAACCTGCAGGAGTCGCCCTTCGTCTTCAGGAGACCATTTTCCAGCCAGCTGAATTCTAGTTGAAGAAGAAGCAAGTTTTGTCATTGTCTTCCCATACTATCCACTCGCATGGGTTACCTGCAAGATCTCTGGCTTGACCTTCTTGAGAAACCCCAGGCAGAAGGCGGAGACAACGCCCTCTATGAACATGACCGGCAAGTGCGCTACTACCAGAACCTGGGCTGCCGCCAGAAATGATTCGCCGGTAAAGAGCAAAGAGAGGGCAACCAGGATAGCACTCAAGAAAATCGCCAGAAAGCCGCAAGCGAAGGCGAGTCCAACAGCCAAACCGCTGGGCTTGTGAGCGATAGTTCTTGCGAATAGGTAATAACAACAAACGGCGGGCATGGCCATGTTGAAGGTGTTGATACCCAGAGTGGTCAGGCCGCCAAACTGAAAGAGCACCCCCTGTAAGGCGAGGCCTACAAGAATTGCCGGAAATGCAGTCCAGCCGAGGAGCAAGCCCAAAAGACCATTCAGAACCAGATGCACAGCAGACGGACCCACCGGCACATGGATGAGTGAGGCAACAAAAAATGCCGAAGAGAGTACCCCCACCAGTGGCACCTTCTCGGAGTCCATTTTCCTCAACCCCACCGCAACACCGACTGCTGTGAGAGCTGCACCCGTGACCAAAACGGGGGCGGAGAGTACTCCCTCAGAAATATGCATAGCCCTATCCTACTTCATCTCGTGGAAATTCACCCATAACACTGCGCCGATTTCCACAGCCTTTCCCTTGAGCTGCTGATCATCAGTGCTCAGGGCGGCAAAACCCCACCAACCGGCTGTGGGAACACCGTATGTAAAGACGCCATTTGGATCGGCTTTGATGGTCTGGGTTACCATGTAGTCCGAGGGAGCAGAATACTTACCTCCAACATTGAAATACTCCACTTCCACTTCAGCTCCGGGCACCGGCTTGCCATTGAGCAAAACTACACCTTGAAAGACATTGCCTGCATACAGTCCGAAGGGTTTGCTCAGAGGGACAATCTCGGTCTTCAGGCCAATGGGTTCATCCCAACCCTCGTCGTCGCCGTAAGCGGCTACCACTGTCTTGGTGTAGTGCACAATGTAGCAGTCTTCCGCAGGTTCCCAATATGGCTGGGGTACCAGGTAAAAAACATAGATGCCAGGACGTTTAATTTTGTAATTGGTCTTCCAGGTATCGCGCCCCTTGAGCTTCTGAGGGGTGAGAGTTGCAAGCAAGTCTTCTTTCTGCCCTTCAGCAACAACCCCGAACTCTGCCGGTTTAACCAAATCCATCCCCGTGCCCTCAAAGGGATGCCAGAACATGATTTGTAAGGCCACATCACTGCTTTCACCTTTCATGACCATCTCGTCCGAAGGAATAATCATGCCGAAATGAGCCCTTGCAGTTGGAACTGCCAAAAAGAGCAAACCCAGAGCCAGCAAAACGGTTCCTACAGATCTTTTCATGACAACCTCCTGATTTGGCCACAAAAAAAGGCCACTTGGTCTATCCCCTACTGGTTAAAGGTAGACCTTCGTGGCCTATTCTTCTGTATTATATATGTCTGCTTGAGGAAATATTATCGAGGTGCTGTCCTCGAACTAGCGTTCTTATACTAAATTTTTTACCTCATTGTCAACGGACAAATCCACAGGAGTTTCCCCAAAAATATTTTAGAGACCTAGGCCACGGGGAAGCTACTCCACAAAGCACATGATTCGCACCATCCATTGGCAGGATTGCTGTTTAGTATGCACCATATCTTCATGCAGGCCCTCTCGAGGCTGAGGGAGTGAAGATCGGTTGCTCAGATGTTCGTTGTTTCGCAGCTTCCCCTTTTGGCCTTTGCTGATGATTCTTCTAAGTGATCTGCCCTTACGAACCCAGGCAAACTGGCTAATGAACAGAGGTTACAAGAATGGTCCACTTATTTTTGGGGAATCTCCTGACAAATCCAGTATACTATTCCGAATGGCACAAATCTGCCAACTCACCAATTTAGACCGTCCTCCAGGGCGAGGACGCCGAGTTAGCGGAAACCTGGGATCAAGAAGCTGGTATATTTCACCATTATTGGTAGCTGAGAAAACTACAGTGGCTTTTGAGCGATGGAGGTATTATTGTGTTGAGGTGGCTTTCCCTTCCTGGTAAGAATCGTAATGATTCCAAGTGAAGACGGGAGAACGGCATCATGACAAATTCCAATGAAACATCCAACCAAGTGACCTTTGTTGCCAATGCACTCGAGGCCTTCATTCGCATCGGCGTCGTCGCCCTGCTGATCCTGTGGTGTTTCAGGATCGGCCGTCCCTTTATCCAGATTATCCTCTGGGGCGTCATTATTGCTGTGGCTCTCCACCCAATCCACTACAAGATAAAGTCTATCATCGGCGGCCGCGGCAAGCTGGCGGCAGTATTAATCACACTCTTTGCCCTGGTCATCGTCGTCACCGTAGGTGTTATGCTTTCTGGAACCCTGATTGACGGGGCCAAAACCTTGTCGTTTAAAATCAAAGAAGGAACATTGGCGGTTCCGCCAGCCCCTCAAGGCGTCAAGAACTGGCCAATTATCGGTAAACCGCTGTATCAGGTCTGGAGGCTCGCCTCGGTCAACCTCGCCGCCGCCTTGAGCAAGTTCACCCCTCAGCTAACAGCATTCAGCCAATGGCTCCTAACGAATGCTGCGTACACCGGGGTGGGAATCCTGAAATTTATCGTTTCCATCTTCATTGCTGGCATTTTTCTGACAAAAGCCGACGCCGGTTATAAGGCGGCAAAATCCATAGGCACGCGACTTGCGGGTGAGCAGGGAGTAGAACTCGTCAATCTTGCGGGATCAACGCTGCGTAGCGTTGTCAAAGGTATTATAGGAGTCGCCGTAATCCAGTCGCTGCTTACGGGAATCGGTTGTCTTGCGGCAGGCGTGCCGGGGGCGGGGCTTTGGGCCTTGCTGGTGCTGATTCTTGCCGTGGCCCAGCTTCCCACTCTCTTGGTCCTGGGACCGCTTATTGTTTATGTATTCTCCAGTGCGAGTATGGCTACCGCAGTGTTGTTCACCATTTGGAGTCTCTTTGTCGGTCTATGCGACAACTTCTTGAAGCCTATCTTATTGGGCCGTGGTGTCAAGGTGCCCATGGTCATTGTCTTCATCGGAGCAATAGGTGGATTCATAAACTCGGGGATAATTGGCCTCTTTATCGGCGCCATTGTTTTTGTGGTGGGCTATCAATTATTCTTGGCCTGGCTGCATCAGAAGGCCGCCCCCGTAGAAGAATTAGCCTAAAGCCGACAGACCCCTTGGGATTCATGAAATATCGGGGCTGCGTTCCAGCTTACCACCTCCGAGGTGGTAGACAATGTCGATGGTCCGGGAGAGGAAGTCTCTATTGTGGGAGGCAATAAGGTAGGTTAAGTCCGAACTTGTTAATATTTGTATGAGCCGTTCCACCGTGTCTTCGTCCAGCCCTGTAGTGGGTTCGTCCAGAACTAGAACCTCCGGTTGCATGGCCAGGACTGTTGCCAGTGAGATTAACCTTTTTTCTCCTCCGGACAATTTATAAGTCAAACGATCCTTGAATTCCTCGAGGCCCAAACGCTTGAGCACCTGGCGAGTGACTTCCAGGGCCTCCTCCTGGCTCTTGCCGAGATTGAGTGGACCAAAAGCCACGTCCTCCGCTACTGTTGGACAGAAGAGCTGATCGTCAGCATCCTGAAAAAGCAAGCCTATTTTTTCCCTCACCTCTCTAAAATCTTTCTCCTGTTGGCGCTTCTTGCCGAAGACTACTATTTCACCCTGAGAGGGTTTTAGCAGACCCATAAGCAGGTGAAAGAGAGTGGTCTTGCCGCTGCCATTGGGCCCAATCAATCCCACCCGCTCACCACGGTTAATTTGCAAATTAAGCTCATGGAGTACCGGCCGCTGGGACTGGTTGCCGTGGTAGCCGAAAGAGACTCCCTTTAGATCTATGATTATTTCAGAATTATCCATTGTAATGATGCCAGACCACCTACGACGAGCATCATGATCAAGAGCATGATAACGTCGATTCTTTGCAGTTCGAAATGGCTGAGGAGATAAAATTCTCCATGAAATCCTCGACAGAGCATGGCCTTGCGGATGCGGTCAGCTCGATCAAAACTCTTAATTAACAGCATGCCGATGAGGTATGCCAAACTTCTATAGGTGTGCAAATTGGTGCCGGGTTTGAAAGCTCTAATCCGCATGGCAGCGCGCAGCCGGTCATATTCCAAATGAAGGACTTGCAGGTAGCGAACGGTGAAGAATAGGAGATGGATCAGCTTGCTAGGGACATAGAGGTGGCCCAAGGCATGCCCCAAGGTGATAATCGGGGTAGTGGCAAGGAGCGCGATCAGGGCGACAACGATGGTGTTGGATTTTACCGTGATAAGGAGGGCGTAGATGATTCCTTCCCGGGTGGCAGTTAAGGGGCCGATACTGAAAAGTTTTTCCCCACCATAGGTAAAGGGCAAAAAAAGCCAGAGGAAGAAAATAAAAGCGTTCACCGCCAAAAGTCGTAAGAAAACCTCTCTCAAAGACAGGCTGGAGAGAAGGAGTAAAGCGAGGGAAAAACAAACAGCCGTTGCTAAACAGAGGGGTCTGTCAGCTACTGCGACAATTACGGAAAAAAGCAGGGCTATGACTATTTTGACTCGGGGGTCAAGACGGTGGAGAAGGGAATCTCCGCTGGCGAAGTTGTCGATGTGCATCTTTCTTAGCTGTCAGCGGTCAGCTTTCAGTTAGCATGGAGCATGGGGCATGGAGCATAGGGTATATGTAAAATCTTTTTCCCTATGCCCTATGCCAACTATTTACTGACTATCTGTTTCTGTTTCTACTTTTGAAATACATGAGCAAGCCAAAAAGGCCAAAAATATATCCTATGCCGCCGATTATCTCTGTAAGGCCAGGTCCCTCTTTTCGGGTACTGCGGATAAGCTTGATCACCGGCTGGAGCTTTCGGTCCAGAGCCTCATCGATCATTACCTCCAACTTGCTCATGTCCACAGTTGTCGAGGGAAGAGGTGCAACTGTCTCACTTGTTTCAACAACCGGTGCTTGGGCAGATGTCTTCGATCCTCCAAGGTCTGCGGCTGGTATGGTGAAATCGTTTTTATGGCCCATGCCGGCAGTTAGGACAATCCTCAGATCTTCCCTGGCAGGTATTTCGAAGGAAAATTCACCTTTTTGGTTTGTTCTGCCTTCCAAGAGCTTGGCTCCAGCACCATTGTATACTTCCACTAGGGAGTTTTGCGCCTTTTTCCCTCCGGGAAAATAACCTTCAACGAAAATCATATCCCCCTCAACCCAGGCGAAAACGTTGACCTTATGGGCCCAGACCCGAGAGGGGAGAGTCAAAAAAGTAGTTATTACCAGAGCCAATAGCAAAACAGCAACTCGGGTGAGGCGGAGGTAACTATCCCGCAGCATGGGTAACTCCCAAGAGCTCGGGTTTGACTTTTGTGAGGAAAGCCAGACATAAAGCTACTATTAGTCCTTCGAGCAACATCACGGGAAGATGGGCCAGTACTAGAACTTTTGCTGCTTGTACAAAGGACTCGCCGGTGAATATAAGAGAGATGGCCAGTAATAGAGAGCTGAGCAAAATGGCTAAAAAACCGCAGCTAAAAGCCATAGCTGTGGCCATCCCTGTGTTTTTCGAGGTTATGGATCGACCGAAAAGGTAATAGCAGAGGATGGCTGGCATGGCCATGATAAAGGTGTTGACTCCCAAGGTAGTGAGACCTCCAAATTGGAAGAGAAGAGCTTGCAGAGCCAGTCCCACTAGAATGGCAGGAAAGGCTGCCCAGCCGAGTACAAGTCCCAGTAGACCATTCAGAACCAGATGCACAGCAGAGGGGCCGACAGGGACCCGGATAAGGGAGGCCACAAAAAAAGCTGCAGTCAATACCGCCACCTGGGGGATTTTTTCGTTGTCCATCTTCTTCAACCCCATGGCGACTCCAACCGCAGTGAGGGCTGCCCCTGCTACAAGAACGGGTGGAGAAAGTACTCCTTCAGATATATGCATAGCTAACCTTTCTATTTCGAAACTAACAAAAAAGGTCACAGAAACTTATCTTCACAATGCACTTCGGTGCCTTGATAAGCCTTCGTGACCTATTATTATCAGCAATAAATTCTTATTTTAGTCTGTGGGCTTCGACCCACCTTCAGTTGAGATTATTACCATCTTCCCTGCCGGAGTCAAGGAGATTTCTGATTTTGGCTTGCGGATTGCGGATTGGGAAATTTCGTGATTTCAACCTCTGGCAATATCAAATCCCCTAGGTGAAAGCCGCAATCGTCAATCTTCTTCGTGTTCATGTCTGTGCTGGGGATCGGGCCAGTGTGTGTGTGAATGGATTGCCGCCTTATGTTCGTGCCAGTGACTGTGGTAGGGGGGCTGCGGCTTGCCGGGAAAATGGTGATCGTGATGTCCATCGTCGTGACGATGCCAGTGTTCATGGGCAGTCGCTGAGTGATGGTGCAGGTGGTAGTGCTTCTCGGCAAACAACATCGCCAAAGAGACAACTATAATTAACGTTGCAATTACCTGAGCGGCATAAATGGATTCTCCCAGAAATACTACAGCAAGGATTACTCCAAAAAAGGGGGAGCTCGAGAAAATGATTTGACTACGGGCGGCGCCAAGTTTTTGGGCCGAAATTATATATAGCACTAAGCTTAAACCGTAAGAGAAAACACCAACCAGAATGGCCGCTGCAGTGAGATAAAATGTGGCAAGGTATGGATCCAATTGTATTCCAATACTAAGGTTTACGACCCCCGCCACCAACCCTTTCCAAAAGGTGATCTGGGCTGGGGTGATGGAGGTGATTAGGGCGGTGAGGTGGTTGTCAAAACCCCAACAAAAACAAGCTGCACCCACCAGCAAGCCAGCTTTGACCCCTGCCTGACCCTCAGAGAAGGAAAGCAGAGTTGCTGCTGCCAGAATTCCTATGCTAGCACCTAAACTGGCAAGAGGTAATTTATCGCGAAAAATGAAAAATCCAAGAATGATAGTGGCTATGAGTTCCAAATTGAGCCACAGGGTTACTGAGGCAGCGGAGGTCAGGCTCAG
>JAJDNT010000248.1 GCA_022340515.1 Deltaproteobacteria bacterium | reverse complement strand
AAGATTCGCGGCTTCTTTGCCAGGTCGGAAGCCACTAAATTACGGCAAGAAAATCGAACTCTCAAGCAACGGCTAGAGAAAAAGGACAAGCATATTCAAGAGATGATGTATCACACCGAAAAAATAGCTGCGGGTTTGACCAACCAAGCAAACAGGGAAAAAAACTAAACCCCTTTTTCCTCCTCTCCTGGCCTGGATATTTGTTGAATTGATTCATGAAATATCCGGGCTAGCTTTCAACACTCTTCTTAAACTGGCGGATTACAAAGCGGCCGAGATTAGAAACCTCCGCTTTGCTGAGGTGGGAATCGAGATTGGCCACAGGAATCTCAGCGCGAGCCATGGCCCGATGACCACCGGCACTTCCCAGTTTACCAAAGGCTTTAATCGCCCAGGTCCCGGCGTTTTTTCTGAACCCATCGTTGCGTATAACAACAACCAGCTGTTTATTGTAAACCCCGGAGACTATTGTCCAGCCCACTTCGTGACATCTCATAAAAAAATCTGCCACGAGGACGAGGATATCTGCCGAGTGAACATTGCCAAGGTGGGAGAAAACCTTACCTTTTGTAATCAGCTTGCTATCCAAGGCCTGCTGGAAGTATTTGAGATCTTTGACCCCCATATCGGACATCTCTATTTTTCGCAGCAAGTTCATATTGGCTAGGGGGAAGAGGTATCGAAAGGCTTTCACATCCTCTTCCAATGCTTGTAGCTCAAAATTGTGGGTGTCAACACGGATGGCGCAAAGAAGAGCAGTGGCCAGGCTTTTGGAAGGGCGAATTTTGGCCGAGCGTAGATATTCGGTCATCATGGTGGCGGTTGCGCCGTAATTTGGTCGAATGTCCACAAAAGGGGCGTCCACTGCCATAGTAATGGGATGATGATCTATGACAGCATCGTAAGTAAAATCGCCGAAGGCCTCATGGTGGTGAGGTTGACCATCAACGAGGAGGGTTTTGGAGAAATCTTTGGAATCAAGCTGTTGAAGTTTGACCAAAGGGATTTTTAAAAGACGGACCATAGTGGCGTTGTCGAAGCGAACTATTTCATTGAAGTGAGCAATAGTAACTGACTGGACTTTGTGCCAGAGTAGCCGCTTGAGGGCAAGGGCCGATGCCATGGCGTCCGGGTCGGCATCGATGGTGATCAATACACGGTCTTTAGACTCGAAGAGGTTGAAGAGCTTATTAAGACCTTCGCTGATAGATCGAGGTCTTGCGGAACGGAGTCGCGGATTGCTAGGGGCCATCTCGGAGTATCTTTGCCTTTTTTACTAGAGATATCAAGTACTTGTCTATTTTGTCGACAACTACTCAACAGTGCCACAAGCTAGGGCCCAGGTCAAGCTCATTTTTCATTTATTGGCATAGGGCATAGAGCACAGAGCGTAGTACATGGGGATAAAATTTCGAAATTCGGAATTAAAAATCCGCAATCCGAAATCGCGCTCCTACAGGTTGACTCTATAAAACCCATTTGCTATGTTCTCGACGATTCTAGGAAAAATAGAATTATCAGAAGTTAAACAGAAATGATCCTCAAGTTAAACATGTGAAAGGCGGAACTGGGAGCACCGATCAAAGGGTCAGGGGCTTAGGGAACCGTAGCGAGGGCGAAAATACAAAAATAAGACCATGGAGACCCATCTTGATCTTTATTTGGACTATCTCACCGTTGAAAGAGGACTTGCCCCTAACACTCGCGCCTCTTACAGTGCTGATTTGCTGAAATTTTTGGCGTACCTCAAAGATCGTGGGATAAGTGACTGGAGTCAAGTGCGTTACTCCGAGGTCATGGGTTTCCTCTCTAAGTCTCAGGAACAGGGCTTGGCGCCCAGAAGTAGGGCAAGACTGCTTTCAGCCCTCCGCGGCTTTTTTAAATTTATGGTGCGAGACAGCCACCTCAAGGAAAGTCCGGTGGCAAACTTAGCCTCCCCCAGGCTTCGGCGCCAGCTTCCTACTGTTTTAAGCGTCGCAGAAGTAGAGAGGCTTCTGGCCCGGCCCAGTCCCGAGCTGCCACTGGGCCTAAGAGACGCTGCTATGCTGGAGGTTCTCTACGGAACCGGACTGCGAGTGTCAGAGCTCGTCACCCTTACTCTAGGGCGCGTCAACCTTGAAGTTGGTTTTCTGGTTGTAATGGGGAAAGGTTCCAAAGAACGCATTGTCCCAGCAGGCGAGGCCGCTACGGAATCGCTGCGAAGTTATTTAAGGGCGGCGCGCCCACGCTTGTTAAAAGGTAGAATGACCGAGATCCTTTTTGTCACTAATCGAGGTACGGCAATGACTAGGCAGGGGTTTTGGAAATTACTCAAAAAATACGGGCGTGAGGCTGGACTCAAGAAAAAGCTAACTCCGCATATTCTGAGGCACTCCTTTGCCACCCACCTCCTCGAGCGCGGGGCCGATTTGCGTTCGGTACAGATGATGCTGGGGCATGCTGACATCAGCACCACGCAAATTTATACTCACGTAGCTAGGGAGAGACTGAGAGAGGTGCATAAGAAGTACCACCCGCGGGCTTAGAGCATAGGGCATAAAGTCAAGTTCAAAGTTCCAAGTTCAAGGTTCCAAGTTTCTTGTTGATTAGTTAATTAGAGAATTAGTTAATTCGTCAATGCGCAAACGGTAAACGGTAAATGGCAAGACATTTATTGCTCGAATAGCTGATTAATTTCCTAATTAACTGCCTTCGGGCTGACCGCTGAGGGCTGAAAGCTAGACTCAACCGGCAAAACTGGCCCAACCGGCTAAACTGGCTAGACCGGCCAAACTAACTAAGGGCGGTAGGTTACTAATTAGGTAGACCAGTGGAAATTATCACCACTCACATAAATGCTGATTTTGACGCCATGGCATCCATGATAGCCGCAAGAAAGCTCTACCCGGAGGCGATCATGGTGTTTCCAGGCTCTCAGGAGAATAACCTTAGAGAGTTTCTGGTGGAGTCCACCTTCTACTTTTTTGATTTCGCTAAAATAAAAGACTTGGAATTTGAGAAAATTAGCCGTCTCATTCTAGTTGATACCAGGCAGGCGGGACGTATAGGTAAATTCGAGAAATTAGTAAAAGAGAAAAAAATCGACATCCACATATACGATCACCACCCCGACTCCGAAGACGATGTTTCTGGATCCATGGAGGTGGTAAAACCCGTCGGGGCCACGGTCACCATCCTCACCGCACTTATCAGAGAACGGGGCATTCAACTTACGCCTGATGAGGCCACCATTCTCACTTTAGGGATTTACGAAGATACCGGTTCATTTACATTTTCATCCACCACTCCAGCGGACTACGAAGCCGCCCGCTTTCTTCTCACCCAGGGAGCCAATCTCAATATGGTGTCCGATATGCTCACCCGGGAGTTAACCGCGGAACAAATTTCGCTCCTCCATGACCTGATTCACTCGGCCACCACTCACACTATAAATACCATCCCAATTTGCATCACCCGCGCTTCAGTCGATAAGTACATAGGGGATTTCGCTTTACTAGTTCATAAGCTAATGGACATGGAGAACCTCAATGTGCTATTCGCTCTGGCCCGAATGGAAGACCGTATATACATGGTGGCGCGGAGTCGTCTAGCTGAAGTTAACGTGGGAGAAATTGCCGCGGTTTTTGGCGGAGGGGGTCACTCCAGTGCTGCCTCGGCAACAATCAAGGACCTTACTTTGATCCAAGTCGAGGAGGAACTCTTTAGAATTCTCCAGAGTTGGATCAATCCCAAACAAAGGGCAAAAAACCTGATGTCGTCTCCAGTTATTTCGGTGTCACCCAAACTTAACCTGCAAGAGGCCGCTGAACTTCTGACGCGCTATAACATCAACGCCGCACCGGTGTTAGACGGGGAACGACTGGTGGGCATACTCTCACGGCAGATGATAGACAAAGGCATCTATCACGGTCTAAAGGACGTACCTGTAAGTGATTTCATGGGGACAGAGTTCAGCAGCGTATCCCCTGAGGCGTCCTTGCTCGAAATTCAGGAGCATTTGATGGACTTGCAGCAGCGATTACTTCCCGTGGTGGAGGATAATAAGGTGGTTGGAGTTATTACCCGCAAGGACCTACTCAATACGCTGTTGCACGACCCGAGTCGGATTCCCACCTACCTTTACGAACCTGTCCAGCAAACAGAGAACAAGCGCCGCAAAAATGTCTCGAACATAATGAGAGAACAGTTGCCCCGACAAATCAATGAAATATTGGCAGAAGCTGGAAGGATTGCGGCAAAGCATAATTACAAGGGTTACGCAGTGGGGGGGTTCATTCGTGACCTTTTGTTGCGCAGGCCAAACCTGGACATCGATCTTGTAGTGGAGGGAGACGGCATCGAGTTTGCCAAGGATTTTGCTAAAAGCTATGATGCGCGGGTGAGGTCTTATAAGAAGTTTGGCACGGCCGTGGTAATTTTCCCTGACGGCTTTAAGATTGATGTGGCCACGGCCCGGCTAGAGTATTACGAATACCCGGCAGCTTTGCCCACAGTTGAACTGAGTTCTCTAAAGCTGGATCTTTACCGGCGTGATTTCACCATAAACACCCTGGCGGTGGAGCTGAATCCAGGCAGATTTGGCCAGTTGATCGATTATTTCGGAGCACAGAGGGATTTCAAAGACAAGGCCATCCGGGTTCTTCACAATTACAGCTTCGTGGAGGATCCAACCCGAGTTCTTCGAGCTATTCGCTATGAGCAGCGCTTGGGTTTTCGCATCATGAAACATACCTCCAATCTAATTGAGAATGCAGTGAAGATGAAACTGCTTGTTCAGTTGAGTGGCAGGAGACTCACAAACGAACTCAAATTGATACTCAGTGAAGAGGATCCTATTCCTGCCATCAAGAGAATGAACGAGTTCAATATCTTGCCTTTCATTCATCCCGATATCAAATGTGGACCGCCCCTGGAGAGACTGTTGAGAGAGATTGGCTCAGTGTTAGCCTGGTATGACCTTAGCTTCATCAAAAACGGCTGTGAGAGATGGCTGGTTTATCTTCTGGCTCTCATTGATCCTTTGACTCCCGCAGGGCTAGAGGAATTCAGTGTCAAGATGGAATTCGCGCCGCGTCTCGCTAGCTGGCTGTTGGAGGGAAGAGAAAAAACTATTTCTGTTGGTAAAGGGTTTTATGGCAAAGCCAAACTGAAACCGAGTGAGATCTATCACCTACTGGAGGATCTTGGTACAGAGTGGCTACTGTTCGTAATGGCAAAAACCCAGCAAGAAGAAACGAGACGTGCCATAAGTCACTATTTCCGCGAACTGAAAGAGGTGCGGACTAAGTTGCGCGGTAAGGACTTGAAAGATATGGGTATTACACCTGGTCCTGTTTATCGCCGGATCCTCAATCAACTTCTCGACGGTCGACTAAATGGGGAGTTGTCGAGTAGGGAAGAAGAGGTGGAGTTTGTCAAGAAATACTTTTCAGAGAGCAGGCAAGATTGAGAAATTGAGGAATGCCTAAATCCCTTAATTCCTGAATTCCCGAATCCCTCAATTTCTTTTGCATTTGATTATGTACTGGCAGGGACAACCAGTAATTGAGAGTATAATTCCATGACGCAAGAATACCAGGTGCAACTAGAAATCTTTGAAGGTCCCATGGATCTCTTGCTCCACCTGATCAGAAAGAACAAAGTGGACATCTACGACATTCCTATAGCTCTCATTATGGACCAGTACTTAAAGTATCTTGACATGATGAGAATACTTAACATAGATGTTGCAGGGGAGTTTTTGGAAATGGCGGCCACTCTGGCATATATCAAGTCGCGAATGCTGGTTCCCCGACTTGGTTCCGAAGATGAGGAGCAGGAAGAAGACCCGCGCCTTGAATTGGTGAGGCCCTTGCTGGAGTACGTCAAGATAAAAGAGGCCGCTGAGACTCTCGCGAGCAGTTTGCAGTTAGATCGGGATGTCTACGTGCGAAGCATTCCAAGCGAAGAGCTGTGGAACGCCGACGGAAGTGAGGAAATTGCTGAGGTAGGCATTTATGCTTTAGTTAGTGCACTCCAAGAGGTCCTAAAAAGGGTTGAGCCTGAAGATTTCATGGAGATGAGCGCAGATACCATGCGGCTCAAGGATAAAATCTCCCAGCTCATGGAGA
>JAJDNT010000227.1 GCA_022340515.1 Deltaproteobacteria bacterium | reverse complement strand
AGACCAGCCAAACAGACTACTGGCAGCCGTTTCAACTAAGGACTAGGGACTGATCATCCCGATGAAACAATCCCTGGAGGTGGGAAGCATGACCATTTCCCTACGTTACGATATAGCCGAATCGCCCTTGACCTATAATGGGCGATACGAGCCCAAGATAATGAGCAAGGAGAAAATCTCCACATTCAACCTCAGACATAAGGAGGTCCTGGGCTTTTACGGCCTCGAACTAGCCAAGGGCACGGTTTTCTTCATCGAAGACCGGGTGAACGGACGTTCCAATCTCGGTGTATTCAGAAGCAAGCAACTACGTCAGGGAGTCATTCTGGCAGCGGCCCTCCCGGCAGCCGCTGTTGTTCTCGAAGGCTTCGCCGCCTTGACAAAAGTGCCCAGGGAGCAGCAATCCAAATCTTTGATAAATCGGCTCAAAAGGCATAATGACCGAGTAGCGGCTCAAATTATGGGTGAGGTGCTGCAAATTACCACGGAGACCTTTGATGTAGGAGAAGAGGTGATTATCGAAAGCGCCATAACCGAGGGGGTGAGGGTCAAACCTGGATTGGAGGCGGGTGGTAATCCCACCATCCCCGTTGGTGCGCTCTACGGTAAAGAAGAGCACTGCAGCCGCTATGGCCGCGGACTGAGCAAGGAAGTCACCCGGCTGTCCATGGGCTCAGATGTGATCGACGGTACAGGTAAGTCGGTCAAGGGTCTTCACAGTTCCCTTACGGCTCTCTTCATCACCGAGTCGGATTTCAAAAGGCACTTGCCCGATATCTACGTAGAACGTTGGATGGCAGGATCAATGTTTCCCGAATTCAATCCCAGGAACACCGATTTACTGGAGGAAACTCAAATAATTGCCGATGCCTGTGGCGTAAAAGACTTATCTCAAATGAGCGCTTACTTTCTCGACCGACCCCGTCATCATCCAGCAATGGACGAGCTAAATAACCTGGGCGTGGCCACGCCATTTGACAAGGACGGCGACCTCTTTCCGGCTGTGGTCATGGGACTTGACGGGCTTCGGTTGCCAGATGGCCGCGGTTTCCACAGTATGATTGGAGAGATTGGCGGAAGTGCGGAGTGGACGGTTGGGGCCTTACCCTTGGTCTGGAGAGGAGGCCAGAGCCTGGGCATGCTCACCAGTCAAAGCTCGTTGACCAGAAAGGACCTTTCAGCCCAGGAACTCTGGGACGAGCGTTTCCATTACACCGAGGAGGAGCTCATACTCCTGCAGGACGCCCGTTTTGAACAAAAGCCCTTTTTCACGGTCTACGATTTAATGGATCATCCCTTCGCTGGCGGAGTCAGCGCTTTCGGTGCCATCTCTGACAACTACTTCTTCCCTCCCCTTGAAGGAGTAAAAATCGACCGCAAGAAGAATTTAATCTCCATCAACACCCTTATGGTAAACTCCCTTGGCAATATTGAGCATTGGCAACTCACTTTTAAAGCCGTTGACGGTATCAAGGACGCAGCCAAGAAGATGCAATCGCCCAAAGTGAGCTTGCGGGGCCGTGACAAGTCTGAAATTGCAAAACAGATCAAGGCCATGGCCGGTGACTCAACTTTGCGCTTCAGACTCAGACAGTTCTTTGTCAATGAATATTACCCCGCTATCATTCACACCGATGGCAAGATGGTAGTCCTCGAGAAAACAGTGGAGGCTCTCATAGCCAGGGGGGCTTTGAGCGAGCACGACAGGGAGATAGTCAGGGCGGTAGTGGAGTATTTACCCGAATGGTTTGCCAGTCCCGCCTAAACAGCATGAACTCGGAAACCAAGGAGCCCAGACCTTACGGTCTGGGCTCCTTTTATTTCTGGCGCGCCTGGAGGGATTCGAACCCCCGACCTACGGATTAGAAGTCCGTTGCTCTATCCTACTGAGCTACAGGCGCGGAGTGTATTTGCTCACCCCTGCTGGGTGAAAAGAGTCTTACATGAATACCCGGTTTTTTGCAAGATGGTAGGTAGTCGTGTAGGCATGTTCATTGCAGATGATTTAGTTGTCTGGAAACTCTATCTTCAAGATTCAAACCCAAATTTGAGGTGAGGAAATGCCTCGCTGCGACATATGTATTGGCTGCTGGTTTTATAGGAGTAAGATAAGGCCGGCATCCAAGAAATTTGAATTGCTCAAAAAATATTGTCATGGCGCATACTTGGACTGTGCCCGATACCAATTCGCCCAATCCCTTGGAATACGCTATCTGCCCAAGGGCTTGGGACCAAGCGACTGTGGGTTGATGCAAGGGGATTGATCGCTCTCAGATATAATAACCTTGCTACCGTATCTTATCTTCTACGTTTGCGTGCCTGGCTTCATACTATAACTGCACGCCGGTTCAGGCTTCAAGATCTTGGCTAGGTACTCCAGCAAAACTTCCTGCCTCCTTACCTCCTAAAGGATATGGCTAGCCATAGTCTCCATTAAAACCTTTTCCCCCAAACAATTTCGCCAGCAAACCCCATCGCCTCCTTAGGTTAATCCCTGCCTTTCTCGTCTGGGTCACTTCCATAGAACTCGGGCCCTAAACTCCTTTCTATTTCCAAGGACGGTGATGCTGACATCCTTCGGTGAGGATGATTCCCGTGGTTGGCCTTTTGGCCAAAGGGTTATTTGTCATTTGGCCAAATCTGGTCATTATGCCAACCACCTTAAATTAAGTGAAAACCTGTAAGTAAAAGTTTTTTTGGGATGTTCGAGGTTTTCTGTAACTTTGGTATTCTTACTGCTTTGGTTAAGCCGAGAAGCAGCTCAGGCAGTACAGAGTATCATGGTATAGGGCTTTCAAGTACACACACCTGATGGGGGTAAAGGGGATGAAGGTCGAAAAATTTAACCTGTTTGTTGTCATCACCACTTTAGTTGTCTTGGCCAGCATAGTATTTACGGCTTTGAGCGGCACCCAGATAAGAAAGATCGAGCCCGCTTCACACAAGTATCCGTGCATTGTTCTCAAAGTGGATAACCAAGGATGCCAGACAGAATTAGAAATGCGCACCCCCATGGCAGCAAGGCAAAATGGTGCTTTTACCGATTGACGGAATTAAGCAAATATTATAGTTTGCCATCTTAGGTACAACGGGCTGGTTAGCCCTAACCCCCCACAGGCTCTCAGCGGCAAGAACACCAGGTTCTCCGCAACGCAGTCAGTGGGGGCTTTTTTTTCTCCGTTTCACCTTTGACCTTCCTGGGAGAAAAACTTCAGAATTACCGCAGAAGCGCCCGCCTTTGAACCTTCTTGACTAAGATGACTGAGCTTTACAAAATGGCGATCTCGGCCTATTGTACTAAAAACCAATTCATCTACTCCAGGATTCTGCCATGAAAGAAAACGGCCTTGAGTTGGAAATTCTACTTCTAGTCCTCGCTGGCCTTATGGCAGTCCTAGCAATTACCAGCTATGCCCGCGCTGCCCCAGTGAAGCTGCCATCCGGAATTGTTTTGGACCTAAGCCAGGAGCAGGTAGACAATATAAAAAACCAGCCGGGAGTGTTTTATGGAGCCGAAAGAGCCGACATGCTTTCCCCCGGCGATGTAGTCGTATCCCTACCTGACGGACTCGGTGGTGGTTATCTCTACGGCAGACCGGAGCACTTGGCTAAAGGTTTTTCTTCCGTGGGAGCAATCCAGTCGACTACCACGGCGGAGCATCTGTTTGTAAAAAAGCGCTCTTGTCTATGGTTCTGATATTAGAGTTCCAAACTTGCAAAAAGTCCCTCCTCAACTAAAAATCCACTGACATTTTCATAAAAATTATAAGTAAAACCTCCCTTAAACAGTGGCCTGGCACAGAGGTTGCAGTCAGGATATCACCGAACTGAACCGTGTCTTTAACTAGGCTATAGTTTGGTTCACCCCATCAGACTACCTCCGGTTCAGCCCTGAGATGGGGTGATAAAAGCTTAAGGTTAAGCTTATGGACATGCAAGAAGGAAGAGAAAGACGCCAGCACCCAAGAGCCATGGTATCGTGGCCCGTTATCATAAAAAGCACCAGGGGATTCATGTCGGGGGAGACAAAAGATGTCAGTTACGGTGGAGCTTTTATCCGCTGCCGGGAACCCCTAAAACCAAAGGAAGTCCTTGAAGTGTCCATCAGCGTATCCCTTCTCTGTCCCCGCGTTCAAGTCACTGCTGAAGTTATGTGGTCGAACTCTAGCGCCCCCGATGACGAACTCACGCCTCGGGGCATGGGCATCAGATTTACCAATATTGCTGGTACGGACCAGGAGTTGATTTCAGCCCTTGTTGCGGATCGTCTCCAAAGAGAATCCCTAGATCCATCCGAGATAAGTTCCACTGTATAAGGTGGCACTCATATGGACCCCCAGTTTGTCGAAAGACGCCGCTACCCCAGAGCTAAAATAGAATGGCCAGTTTCCCTTAAAACCGATCAAGGTATCATTCCAGGCTACACCTTGAATCTCAGTGCCGGCGGTGCTACCGTCCGCTTGCAAGACCCGCCCTTGATTCATGAAATTGTCGAGATGACAATCAAAATACCTGAACTCGAGCGCCATCTGTTAGTTGAAGCCCAGGTGGTCTGGTCGACTGCAGATATTGTGGATAACGAGCTCAC
>JAJDNT010000334.1 GCA_022340515.1 Deltaproteobacteria bacterium | reverse complement strand
TCTAGACGCCGGGGGGACCTATTCTCTAGAGTTTCGTGCGGACCTCTTCGTGGCAACACCGTGGAGTAATGGAGCAACTCGATTGCGGATTGGGGAATGCGGAATACAGATTGGGAAGTTTAAGTTGAGTTTCACCTTTTGATCTTTTTTTTCAATCAGAAATCCGAATTCCGAAACTGGGAACCCGCCCGAAGGACAAATCCGAAATCACTCTCACTCCAATAAAGGAAAGCTTTTCCCATGAAAAAAAAGATCTCATTCTTTTTGATCTCAACCTTAGCTCTTTTGGCCATCTTTGCCGGGCTCATAGTCTGGCAGTGGGATACCTTGGTTGAGAAAATCGCGGGAGAAAAAATCCAGGCAGAACGCCGGGCCTGGATGGACAGAACGCAAGAGCTCGAGGGAATAATCCTCCAGCTGCAGCAGGGTAGGCAGTTTAAGCCGCTCCTTCCAGCGGAAAGACTGAGTCAGATCTTTGGTCCTGATTGTCCTTTAGTGAAAGGGGCTTCTCCAAGAAGCATGGAGTGCGAAGAGCTTGAGGACTCCCTCCGCGCCTTTTGCCGATATCTTGACGCCGGTGAAACTTTTCGCGCTCAAAAGACTTACCGTGACAGTTGGGCACTTTTCACTGATATTCTTGAATCTCTGGAACGGCGACCTCCAGTGATGAGCGCGGAATCCTATCGACCCTCGGTAATAGTCGAAAATAGTTTTTATTTCTTTAGGTTACTTGGCAAGGAGAAGATCGACATTGTTCGCGAGGTGATCAAATTTGAATCAGACCTGGCTGAACCCCTGATGGGCATTATGTACTACTGGCTCATGACGGGTAGGAATTGTAACAAACTACCATCTCCTACGGCTACTCTGAAAGTAATGTATCAATACGCTGGCTTCTTTCTTAATACCTTGGGGGGCCACTCATATTTGTACCGTCAAGACTCGAGAATTAGCCTGTTAACCATCTACTACTCTATTCTGGTAATTCATGAGGCAAATATGAAGGAATTAAACGAGATGGGGTTGGATCTCCGCTTTTTCCTTCCCCATATTTTCCAGGAGATTCAAAGTCGCAATGATCTGTTATATGCGGAGGACTATCTACAAACTTTGACCAATCTCCAACTGCAATACTTCAGGTTGGAGTGAAAGCCGAAGATTGATCCTACTATACAAGAACTTGTTTGATCCCGCTGGATAAAGAAGATAATGGAGGAACCTATGGCGATTAGATTCATTGACAATGGTGATGGCACTATTAGCGATGGGGAGAGCAATCTCGTCTGGCAGAAGGATCCGGCCCCTGAGCGGATCACTTGGCCTGAAGCACAGCAGTATATTGACCAGCTGAATGCACAAAGCTTTGCCGGTCATAACGACTGGCGCTTGCCAACCAATGAAGAACTTTTAACCCTCATGCTGTCAAAGGAAAATAGGAAGCGTCTTTTTTTAGACCCTATCTTTGGCTCCCAGCGCTGCTTCTGGAGCGCGGACACCCGGGGTCACCATGTGGCCTGCTACGTTGATTATTACTATGGAGGGGTTTACCGGTTTCAAGAGAATTATGTGAACCATTCGGTACGCGCCGTTAGAGGCGAGATGACAAAAGTTGCCCAGCTAGCTGCTGCTTAACTTTAGGTGCTTAGGGTGATGCCCATTCCTGGCGACACCTAGATTTTCTAGCGGCCAGCTTGCAGCTAGCAGTTTTTTCAGACTATTTTTTGCTGTCAGCTGCCAGCTAAGTACTCGCCGCCTCGGGCCGGTGCCACCTAATACCACCGCAATGTAAGGTGACCTCTCGGGAGGCATATCTTCGGAGTAGCATGAATGAAGGGTTACGTCCAGGTCTATACCGGCGAAGGCAAAGGCAAGACCACCGCTGCCATCGGCCTAGCCATTAGGGCTCTAGGGGCTGGCTGGCGGGTTTACATAGCCCAGTTCTTGAAAGGGAGAGAATATAGCGAGCATAAAGCCTTAGCAAAGTTCAAAGATCATCTCACCATCAAGACCTATGGCAGGAATGTTTTCATAAAAGGAAAGCCTGAAGATGAGGACAGACGGTTAGCCCAAGAAGCATATAAAGAAATCGTTGAAATTGTTGCTTCCGGGCACTACCGTCTAGTAATTCTTGACGAAGCTAATGTGGCCGTTCACTATGGCCTGCTAACGGTGGAACAAATTCTCGACCTCATAGACCTCAGGGCTAAAGGGGTTGAACTTGTGATCACCGGCCGCTATGCCCATTCACGATTGATCGACCGCGCCGACCTAGTCACTGAAATGGGTGAAGTGAAACACTACTTCGCTAGGGGCATAAAAGCCCGTAATGGCATAGAGATGTGAAGGTTTCAGGTTTCAGTGTTCAGGTTTCAGCATTATCGCTTTTATTTCCTGACACCTGAAACCCGAAACCTGAAACCTTAAGACTTGGTGCTTAGTTCCCAGTGCCTAGTTGCAATGGCTGCCTGCTGTCCGCTGCTCGCTTGCTTTTCCTTTATCGTCTCGCTCGTCTCGCCCGACCTCACGTCTCGCACTTGCCCTCTGCCCTCAATGATACGCCAACTTTTCCTCTGTTACCTTGCCACTAAAAAGAATATAAACCCACGCCTGGTAGGCGATTATCAGGGGGACTAAGATAAGGGCTACCACCAGCATGATTTTCAGAGTCAAAGGCAACTCAGACCGCACGATCCAGTAAAGATAAACCTCATGACTCAAGGAACTCTCAGGTCATTTCTTTGACTTTAATCGAGGCAAGTTAATTGATCTTGCTCCAGTGAAAATTATTTTTCAGAAAGTACTTAAAAAAGAAAAGCGTATCTGGTAATGTGCCCTCGACTATTGGAATCACTTTTTTACAGAAATCATCGTAGAGGCGAACTGCAGATAAGAATTTACTGCTGGACGCAAAACCGCGCTAATATAAGGCAAAATAGCTCTCTCCTTCCTGCCAGATCAAAGGCTCGTAAAATTTTGAAAATTTATTGAGTGATTATGAGTCCGGATACGTTTGTTCTCCTTGCAGCCACCATTGTTGGTCTATACATGGCCGCCAATATCGGCGCCAATGACCTAGCCAATGCCATGGGCACCTCAGTAGGTTCGGGGGCCTTGACTCTAAAAAAGGCTGTGGCGATCTCCATAGTAGCCAACCTGTTGGGTGCGGTTCTGGCCGGTGGTCATGTGACCAACACTATCAGCAAGGGTATGATCAACCCTGATTTGCTTGCCGCTACACCCGACAAACTAATGCTTGGCATGTTTGCCGCTCTACTTGCTGCGGGCATCTGGGTTCATCTCGCTACTGTGTTTGGCCTGCCGGTCTCCACTAGCCACTCTATTGTTGGCGCTGTCGTGGGTTTCGGTGTAATTAGCGTGGGAGTGAGTGCCATTTCTTGGGGAAAGGTGCTTACCATTGCATTGAGTTGGGTGGTCTCCCCTATCGCGGGGGCAATTATTGCCGGGACCATTTATTATCTTATACGAGAGAGGATATTGAGGTCAGACAAACCGGAAAAAGAGGCAATGCGATGGTCGCCATATCTCATTGGCTCTGTATTGGTGGTAATCATCCTTTCTTTTATCTTTAAGGGGTTAAAGAACCTCCACCTTAATCTCGGATTTGTTCAGGCACTTGCCATAGCTTTGCCTTGTGCCGCACTAGGGGGGCTGGTGGGTCGGTTTTGGCTGAAATATCTGCTGTTGCGAGAGGCGCAGGCCGAAAGCCAGACCACACCTTTACAAGCATTCTTTGCCCATCTGCAAGTTATGACCGCATGTTATGTGGCTTTTGCCCATGGGGCCAATGACGTTGCCAATGCCGTTGGCCCCCTTGCCGCCATCTTCTCCGTGGTCAAGACCAAGAGTGTGGTAATGCAAGTGGAAGTTCCCGTTTGGATGTTGGCCATAGGTGGTATCGCGGTCGGGGGTGGCCTTTTTGCCTTTGGTAGTAAGGTCATGGAAACCATTGGTGGCAAGATCACCGAGGTGACACCGGTAAGGGGTTTCTGTGCCGAAATTGGCGCCGCCACTACAATTCTGGTATGCTCTAGGCTTGGACTGCCGGTTTCCACTACCCACGTCCTTGTGGGCTCTGTGGTGGGGGTTGGCTTTATGCGGGGCATGGGATTTCTCGACATGAGACTACTGCGTAACATCGGTTCGTCTTGGGTGATAACTCTCCCCTTTACGGTGGTTCTGGCTATGATTATTTATAAAATGCTTACATGGATTTTTCTGTAGCGCTTAAACCCGTTACTGAGAGGTATGCTTATGAGATTTTCATTCTTCTCTCTTTTTTACGAATCACCTTTTGTAAAGTTGAAGAGGCATGCTGACAAAGTGAAGGAATGCGCCCAGATGTTCAAAGAGGCTGTTCAATGCTATGTGCAGCAAGACTGCGACAAATTTGAAGAGCTCACTGAGGAAGTTGCCAAACTAGAGAGCCAGGCGGACGAACTCAAGCGAAATCTCCGCAATCACCTCCCCAGGGGAATATTCATGCCCATGGACAAGTTTGTTTTCCTCGACTGCCTTCGCGAGCAGGACCACGTGGTGGATGATGTGGAGGAAGCTCTCTACTGGCTTTCATTTAAACCAATGGGGAAAATTCCTGAGGACCTGGTGGAAGATTTCCTCGACCTTATTGATGCGGTCATACCCGCTATAGAGAAAATGCCTGATATGTCGGAGCAGGCTCTTGTCTACTTCCGGAACAGTACCGAAGAGAATCGCAACAAGCTAAAAAGCACCGTCCGGGAAATTTATCAGGCTGAAAAAGAGGCTGACCACCTTGAGCATGAACTCAAAAAGAGAGCCTTCGCCGCATTGAAGGACCCAGTGGAAATTTACCACATTGTTCGGCTAGTGGAGATTATCGGTGACATTTGCGATCACGCTCAGAATGCCTCTGACCGTATGCGAACCATGATCGCCAGGTAATTTATTAACCTTGGTCACAGCATCATCCACTTATGGACGAGTATGTGGGATAGCGCATGGGTTAAATGAAAAAAGAGCTAATTTTCTCCCGTGTTCATTGACCCACGCTCTATGCCTAATGACCCGCCAGGCTGGCGGCCCTTGAAGACTTTGAATCTTTCTTTCCTTCTTGCCAAATAATACCAAATCACTTTAGAATTTCCTCTCATGGCCTCGTAACAGTTTTGTAACCAAACGATCACTATTTTGTAACTCAATCCATTTAAACTATTTTTTTTAATTTGGAGGCTTAGGTGGAAAAACCAACGATACTTTTGGTGGAAGACGAAACTGATATTCTCCAGCTTGTGGATCACAATCTCAAGTTGGCTGATTTTCATGTTTTGACTGCACAGGATGGTTACGAGGCTCTCTCTCTCGCCAAAAAACATCTTCCTCAACTTGTAATCCTGGATCTCATGCTTCCCGGGCTAGATGGCTTTGAGGTTTGCAAAGAACTTAAGCGAAGCCCAACAACAAAAAACATTCCTGTTTTGATGCTCACGGCCAGAGGCGAGGAGGTGGATCGAATTGTTGGGTTAGAACTCGGGGCTGACGACTATGTGGTGAAGCCCTTCAGCCCAAGGGAATTGGTCCTGCGTGTTCGGGCGATTTTACGAAGATTCTCACCAGAAGAAAGTGCCGTGACCAGATGGCAAAGAAATGGCTTAAGTGTGGATTACGAGTCACATCGAGTCACTGTAGACAACCAAGAAATTATCCTCACCGCAACAGAATTTCGACTATTGGCCGAACTGATCAGGAACCTGGGCAAGGTTTTGACCCGAGATCAATTGTTGGATAAAGTTTGGGGTTACCAATTCGATGGTTACGCTCGTACGGTGGATACACACATTCGTAGGCTGCGCCAGAAACTCGGACCTTACGCCGAGTGGATCGAGACAGTGCGTGGGGTGGGCTACCGCTTTCGGGATTGAAATATGCTCAAGAACCTCTCCTTTAAAAGTCGCCTCTTACTTTCCTTCTGGGGCGTCATCTTTCTGGCTCTTCTCCTGCCATCGATATATTACCGTCAAACACTCGGTCAGGACATCGAGGCTGACACTCGCTCCAATGCCATCCACCAACTCAACCTGGCTTTCTGGCTTTTTCATCAGGAACAGCCCTTCCAGACTGCCGCCTCATTGCAGGAATGGTGCAAGACACTTGGTGCACACCTCGGCACGCGCATCACCTACGTGGCAGAGAATGGCAAGGTTATTGCCGATTCTCAGGTTCCCTTGGCCAAAATACCAAGTCTGGACAGTCATGCAAATCGTCCGGAAATCATCCAGGCATTCAAAGAAGATTTGGGAACAAGCACCAGGTACAGCACCACTCTTGGAAGAGATCTCATATACGTGGCCCGGAGAATTGACCGGGTTGGATCGATTCCATCAGGGGTCATCCGGCTTGCCGTTCCTTTCCTGGATGTCAAGAAAAGACTTGATCTATTGAGCAAGAACTTCCTTTTTATTATCGTTGCAACCTTTGGAGCCACCATTGTTATAAGTTATATTCTGGTTCGTCAGCTAGAGGCGCCAGTCCGACGCATGATCGGTGCCGCCGAAGCAATCGGGAGCGGAGATTATCAAAAGCGAATTCGCATATTTCCTGGCCAAGAATTCTCCCCTCTTGCCAAGGCCATCAATCATATGGCGGAAAGCATAGAAACTCAGATTCAGACTATTACTGAGCAGAAACAGCAACTGGAAGCGATTCTTAATGGTATGACTGAAGGAGTCATGGTGTTGGACTCTAGAGGTAGGATCAAAAC
>JAJDNT010000218.1 GCA_022340515.1 Deltaproteobacteria bacterium | reverse complement strand
TATATACCAGGGTTCGTGGTCTAAAGCGCTTGATCATAACTGTACCGGTTTTGACACCTCGGCTTTCCACCTACTGGGTCAACTTGGTTACGCCGGTGCCTTCAGGTGTTGTAAACCCCCTAGTTGAAGGCTTGAAAAACGAGGTTATATGCAGGGAAAATCGCATCCGTGAACTCATTCCCATGAAGCTCACGACTCTCGAGGAGTCCATCTGTATTGCTTTACAAGAAGTGGAAAAAGGCCCGGGCAAATTGATCTCCCGACAGACCTGTTTGTTAAGATGAAATATCCGGATCCTGAGAACCGGATTTTGATGGAGAAGAACACAGGTTTTAAAGTTCACTAGACAAAGAGCAACGGGCATGGAAATATATATTCTAAACAATCCCTATGCGCCATGCCCCGTGCCCTATGCTCTATCCATTGTGCTAACCTTTGCCACAAAAAGAACTTGCTGCAGAGTCGGAATATTGCATTCTCGATTTCTGCGGGCATTCTCCTTTATGGAGCGCCAGATTGACTGATCATCCTCTTTGGGCCAAATCTCTATACCAAGACCAGCCCAACTTGAAAGTAATATTCTCTCGTTATCTTCTCTATTATTATTCGTTTTCATAGTCTCCATTTTTTGTGGATAACTAAAAGTAGTTAAATGCTAGGTATATGCTGGTATTAAGAAAGGGACAATAGATGCGTTCTGAGGTTGGCCTTTTTGTTTTTCAAGCCGAGTTTTTGCCGAATGTTCTTTCGGTGGAAGTCCACCGCATTCATAGAAAGATTCAAGATTGCGGCTATGTCTTTTGTTGCCTTGCCTTCCTTGACCAGGGCGGCCACTTCAATTTCCCTCGGGGTAAAATCCAAATATTTGGACGACAAATGGTGCAAGAAGGGAGAGATAATATCATTGAGGTTTGACTCAATAAGTTCCAGATGCGCTCTTTGCTGAGGATCCAGCGGGGTATGTTTCAATCTATTTAGATATGGATTAACTAGTTCCTTAACGTTTGACAAGACTTTTTGTTCCAGCTCCCCTTTATCTTCTTCACGTTTTTTTAATAAAACTCTTAGGGCCGTATTGGCTTCCTCTAAGTTTTGCTTTTGCAGTTCCAGCTCAAGCTCCCTCTCTCTCAGAGTCTCCTCAACCAGCTTTATAGGAGTTACGTCTTCGTGGCTTACCACCACCCTCAAGGGCCCGAAATCGTCCAGCCGGGTGGCCCTTACATAACACCAACGTTTTTCCTCAGGTGAGTGGCAGGGATAATCGGTGCCGAACTCATCTAACTCCCCTGCAATGACCTTTCTAATTCCATCAGCAACCTCACGGGCTTTTTCCACTTCCTCCGGGGTTCCCACTGTGGAGTCGCATATTTCAAGATAATTAAGACCTAAAGTGTCGGCTGAACTTTCTATTTTGTTTTCTCGGCCGAATTGTTGCCACGAGCGATTGGCTTCCACAATCATGCCATTTTCATCCAGTATGGCAATGTTAGCTGAGAGGGAGTCTATTGCTACATTGATGTACTTACCAGTAAGACTCAAGGATTCAGCGGCTTCCCTATACTTTGATACTTCTTCTTCCAGTTCCTTGACCCGATCGAGAAGCTCCTCATAAGATGGCTTCGGCTGCATGGGTACGTACCTTTGGTCTCTAATAATTACGCTTGTTCCACTACTCCACAATTCCCTCTTTCAGGGCTTGGAGACTCGGAACCGGCACTGACAGGCACTGATCACGAACTGGGTCGTAGGCGAAACGATAGGACAGTCCAGTGTTGCCCTGACGATACATAACATCCCAGCCTCGAACTAAATAGGGGCACTCATCATTGAAGCAGAGAAACATAAACTCCAAGTCCCATTGACTAAAAGGGTTTTGAGGGACCTCCCATTTGAGCAGCTTCTCACTGCAATGGGGACACTGTAGGGTGTCCTTTACAGCAGCCTTTCTCCGTTCAAGTTCCTTTAGATCTGGAAGATCCGGCAAGGCTGAGTCAGTTAGTCTTTTCGGCCTCGCGCTCGTCTCCCCTCCATTTTTTTCAGCATAAACTGCGTATATGGGGTCACTGGGGATACCAAAATGAGCGTACTTGTCCTCATGGGGCCTCGGCTTACCTTTAGAGAGGAAAACCTGTGGTCTAGTAAAGATCCCAGCCTGGTTGAAAAACTCTTCAACCAGCAAGACTCGCTCTCCCTCTGCAGAGTGCCGCCAGAGCTTAACCGCCTTTTGCTCGAACATGCGATTGGAAAAAATTACCAAAAACAAACCGCCGGGTTTGAGGATTCTGCCCACCTCGCGAACAACCTCTAGAGGTCTAGTCATGTAGTCTACGGATACCACATTGAGGACAGCATCAAAAGTGTTGTCTGGGAAAGGTAAAGAAGGATTTTTATTTAGATCGTGACAAAGCCAATCAGTTAGGCTTTCATTTTGCGCGAGTTCATTGCGGTTGAGGCCAAGCCCCACAACTCTTTTGGGTTGAATGGTGGAAGGGAGATGGGAGTCCCAACCAGCCATCAAATCCAAAATAACTGGATCATCCTCAATGACAAGTTCTCCGATTATCCTTTCTACAGTCTTCAGGGCAAAGGAATCTATATGTTGAACGAATCGATCAGTAGCATAGAATATGGAATCATCTGATTCGTCCAGTCTGGAAAATGAATCATTACTGTACATCTCACTCCTCCTCCAGGGCCTTGAGGGCCTTGGGTACTGTATCTTTGGGACTGACCTTGTACCAGGTCTGCATTACTTTGCCTTCCTCATCCAGGAGCAGAGCGGAGCGGATGACACCTTCGTACTTTTTGCCGTACATAGATTTCTCCCCCCAGGCACCGTAGGCTTTGGCCACTTTATTGTCCTGGTCAGATAGCAGGGTAAATCCGAGGTCGTACTTATTATCGAACTTTTTTTGCTTACCTGGAGCATCCGGACTAATTCCAATAACATCGACGCCGAGATCGGCCAGTTCCGCCTTGGCGTCTCTCACATTACAAGCCTGTTTGGTGCAACCAGGGGTATCCGCCTTGGGATAAAAGTAGACAAGAGTTTTTCTACCCTTATGGGCTTCAAGGTTAACTTCCTTATCATTCTGATCTTTTAAGGAAAAATCTGGGGCTTTATCCCCGACATTTAGCTTGCCCATGTTATTGCCTCCTTCTCAACAGTGCGTCAAATTTTTACCAAGAAAATAAGCAGGCTTGTTTGTTTGTCAATGCCACTAATGCATGGCCAAGTCTTACCTTGCCAGTTTATCTTTTCGATTTTGCAAAAAATTTTTATAGGAGAATTGCGAGGCTGTCCGACTAAGCCTCCCCGCCGGTCAAGGGAGGAATGAAGAGTTTATCGGACGGGCTTTTGCGGCAGGTAAGAGGTAAATAGGGGAGGTCTAGGAGTGTTTGATGACAATCCCTAGATAGCCGTCAACGGTCAGTTCATCCCCGGTGTGGATCAGAGAGGAAGCGTTCGGGATACCGGTAACGCAGGGAAGGCCGTATTCTCTAGCAATAATGGCGCCGTGGATGAGCATGCCGCCCCTGCGCTCTACCACACCCGCTGCAAGGGGCACTACAAAGGTCATATTGGGATCGACAGCATCGCAGACAAGAATCTCTCCCCCTTTGAAATCAAAGAGATTCGACGGCTCAGTGATGACCCGAGCAGTGGCCCGGACTAAACCTGGACTTGCTGGTTGCCCCACAAGCTGCCTCGGCCTGATGTCAAAGTGCGCCGACTTCTCCGGTATAGCAACAACTTTCTTTGCCACGTAATCTGGGTTATTCAGGGCTTCGATAATCTCAAGGGGGTCTAACCTTTCAACTTCCAGATTGGAACGATCTGTCAATCGGCCCTTACTCTCTTCGATGGCCAATCTCAGTTGATTTTGAATCATGCCAAGAAAGATGTTGTCATCATCTCTCAGTCTGTAGCTGGCCCTGCCAAGGTCTAAGAGTTCTTCCATCCTAAGTCTTTTGTCGCCTTGAAAATGAGAGAAAAAGCTTACCCTTAAACTCTCTAAATCCTTGGTTGGGAACCGTTCTTTTACTGCAGGACGGGAGGACAATTCCAGTAGTAGCCTTATAATACTATCCCGTCCCTGGGTGCAGAGCTCTGCCGAGCAGGAGAGATCTCCAAATCGCTCAATAAAAGAGTCCAATGCCCTGGAGAAAGAATGATCCGGCCCTGGGTAGTGACGTTTACTCAGGTTGTCGCCCAGGACTGGATCTGCTCGAATCATAGCCGCCAGATCCTCCAGTCTTCGATTGCGCTCGAGACTTGCCATCTCGGTTGCGCCCAGCAAGTCCATGAATTCATAGGGATCATCAGGGCGAATTGTGTCGTTATAGACCTGACCAAAGAGCCTGATGCCGTGAGCCAGGGGAATGAACTCGTCCCAGTATATTTGCAGCCACCTATCGTAGGCTTCCTGTCTTTCGTAGAGCTCCTTTGCTAGCTCTGCATCAGATAGTTCAGCGGGCTTCCTCTGGGCAAAAATTTTGGTTTCGTGCTCCATGGCAGGTATGAGCTCATCTTCCACCCTGCTGCGCAATGCCTTCAGGTTGTCGAAGCTTCTCCTCAAGGTAAAGTACCAGGCACGTTTGTCTTCCTTGTTCTTCCCTGCCATGGTTGTAATGGGACGAGATTGGAGAAGGTAAAGTTCATCTCCTAAAAAAGTCCATTCCACGTCCTGGGGAGAACCGAATATCTCTTCCAGCTCAAGAGCGAGGCCAAAAACCTTTTTCACCTCATGATTAGTAAGAGGTGGAACATTCTGCTTTTCGGCTGCCAATTTTTCCAAACGGGTGGACTCTCCATGGGCGCCAACCGCCAAGTGCCGCTCTGTTGCATGGTGATCGATAATAACGCCGCTTTTGCGATCTAAGAGCCAGCGATCGGGTTCGATGCTACCATCAACCAGTCCCTGATTCAGACCATAAACGCTTTCAATTACAACCTGCGACGGATCATTGGGGTTCTTGCCGAAAGTAACTCCCGAGCGTTCTCCAGCTATAAGTTCCTGGATGACAACAGCCATGGAACTCTGGTGAACATCCAACCCCAGTTCCTGCCGATAAAGCAAAGCCCGGTCTGACCAGAGGGATGCCCACACGAGCCTAATGTGTTCCAAGATGGAATCCAATCCTCGGATATTTACGAAGGATTCATGGAGCCCGGCAAAAGATGCGTGAGTAGAATCTTCGCCGGGGGCCGAGGAACGTACCACCACGGATTTGTCAGTAAGTTCGGACTCTAAAGAAGATGAAAGCAAGCTGCGCAAGTCTTCCGGCAGAGGTGTTTTGAGGAAAAGGTTGCGAATCCTCAGGGAGGCGTCCCACATTTCTTCCCATCTCACTTCGGCAAAATCCTTGCGGTCAATCTCCATCAAAATTCTGGCGCCGAGGCCTGTGTCAGCCAAATAGCGCTTGTAAGCATCCACTCCGATACAGAGCCCATGAGGTACTTTCAAGCCTCTTTTCACTAGAGTCGCTAGGGCAAATCCTTTGCCGCCAACTCGTTCTCGGTCATTACCCCTTATATGCTCCAGCCTCAGAACAGTTCTCATCATTTAACATGAAGCTCCATAACGTTTTGAAATTTCCTCACCAGGTAGTAGGTTTGCACCTCCACCTGGAGAAGAGCACAAGTTGGAGAGCGGACAAATTCTTCCAACATTGGATGTTTGGCTAGGTAGATGGCGAGGACCTCATCTCGCTTAAAATCCACCACCTCTTGGGCTGTGCCGGTAGCAGTAACAGCTGCAGCTTGAGAAAAATCAGAGTCCTGATTAGAACGATTGTCAATCAACACTGTCACTCTGGCATCAGCGTCGATGTTGGCATACTTGCGGGTGGCACGCGCTGTGGCAAAGTACAGGCTCTTTAGGTCGTCGCTAGAGGCAAAAGCTATAAGGTTGGCATAGGGCTGCCCCTCTTTCTGCGTGCCCAAGACTGCTAGTTTTTGTGACTCAAACAACTCTCTTATTAGTTGTTCAAGCTCCGATTCCTCGCTTAAAAGGGTCTTTCTCCTGGAACCTGAACCAGTAATTTGTGTCACTGCTCACCTCCACTAAAGATCCCAAGTTGCCCTTAAAATCTCAAGGGCCTTTAAAGCGCTCGTTTCCTTGTCCTTTATCTCCAGCATTAAATCAAAGTCCAATCCACTGGCCTCATGGAGAAACTTTTTGAACATTTCTGGGTTCAGCGTTTTTGCGTGCGACCCAGACCGCTGGCCTCTCTGCTGACTGCTGTAATCTACCATGGGAATGCCATCTGCTTTTGTCCAGGTATTCCCGGATAGTTCCAAAGCTTGTCGCAATGTTTCACCGTTGTTGAGGCATTGGTGGTGAAAAACGTCAAAGATTATTGGAATTCCAATTTTATGGTGTACCGCCAAACAATCCTCCAGACTATAGGATCTATCGTCGTTTTCGATAACCAGCCTGCTCTTGAGGGGCGTGCTCAAAGAGTTGTAACTGGCAATAAACCTATCCATGGCGGAGACCTTGTCGCCATAGACCCCACCCAGATGAATCTGGATCTTTGCGCTGCGGTCCAAACCCATTTTGTCGAGGACCGTACAATGATATTCGAGCTCTTTTACACTTCGCTCCACCACATCCTTTTTTAGGGCGTTGATAATTACAAACTGATCAGGATGCATGGAAATTCTTATGTTGTGTTCTCTTATAAACTCGCCGATTTTTCTGAGGTCCTCCCTAAAATGGCCGGCCCAGTCAAAGGTGCAAACAGGGTGTGAGGCGAAAGGGACCAAATCAGAGCTAATTCTAAAAAAGTAGAAACTATTTTGAACATTGTACTGCAAAATCTTAAAGAGGCAGTTCAAATTGTTCTCCACTTTTTGGATCAGCCGTTCCTCCGAATAAGAGGCTAGTCTAAAGGTGGAATTGGTTGAGCAGCCAATTCCACGATTTATGCAGGGATATCCTATTTTCATACCATTTCCTCTGAGCCAGAGAAATATTGGATGGAATCAATATAGTGTCGGCCCGCTCAACTTACAACAACCTTACTTCATAACCCCACTTACCTTTGCAAGCCCTTTCCTTGACATGGACCGTGCAGTGATTATTAAACCAAGTAACCGAAAGCTAAAAACCATTAATTTCAATTAACAGGCATTTGCAGAAAACACTTCTATAACAAGTTCGGGGAGTAAGTCGCCACCAATGCATTGATAGCCGCTCCTTGAGGAGAAAGAATTGCTGACTGGTGGCGAGGAAAAGTAAACACAAGGAAGTTCAACAGAAACATGGAAAGCAGAGAATCACATAAGGTTTCCCTTGCAAAAAAACTTGCCTATGCGGCTCCTGCCTTTGCTCTTGCTATTGTAGGAATACCGGTATACGTCTACATTCCCAAATTCTACACTGACGTAGTAGGGGTAAATATTGCCATGCTGGGGTATTTACTCCTAGCGGTAAGGCTTTTCGATGCCGTAACTGACCCGGCAATTGGCTTTCTTTCCGACAAGACACAGACCCGCTTCGGTAGGCGCAGACCGTACATTGCCGTTGGGGCAATTTTTCTCTCCCTTTCAATGTATTTTCTCTTTAATCCACCCGAGGCTTCTCCATATTTCGAGACCATCTGGTTCGGCGTGACCATTTTTTTGTTGTTTCTTTCCTGGACCGCCATCGTGGTTCCCTACGAGTCTCTGGGGCCTGAGATCACCTTTGATTATGATGAACGAACTACCCTACTCGGGATGCGAGATGGAGCCCTTATTGCCGGCACTCTAGCGGCAGCAAGCTCACCAGCAGCCGTAGCCTGGGCCTTCGGTCTGTCACCCACTGACGAAGGGGAGCGAGCGAAATTTTTCTGGATTGCTGTGCTCTATGCACCTCTATTGATAGCCTTCTGTTGGTGGTGCGTCTGGTCGATTCGAGAGAGACCGCATCTCTTCCAAGGCGAAAAGCAAGGTTTGCTGCAGGGACTAAGAGAGGTGTCACAAAACAAGCCCTTTATAATTCTCTTGATTTCTTACATAGTAGCTGCCTTTGGTAGCAATCTACCGGCTACTTTGATTCTCTATTATGTGGAATACGTGCTCCAGTCGAAGCACGCTGATCTTTTCCTCCTTATTTACTTTGTCACCGGGGTCCTTTTTCTGCCTGGCTGGATTTATATGGCACGAAAGCTGGAAAAAAAGGTTACCTGGCTCTCGGCCATGGCTATAAATACCGGTGCTTTTACAGGTGTTTTTTTTCTCGGTCCAGGAGATGCTCACATCTACGCAGTGCTGGTCTTTCTCTCAGGAATCGGCTTTGGTGCAACCCTTGCCATACCCTCTGCCATGCAGGCTGATGTTATAGACTATGACGAGCTTCTCACGGGCCAGAGAAGAGAGGGCCAATACATCGGCATATGGTCCATTACCAAGAAGCTTGCCGCTGCACTAGGGGTCGGCTTGGCCCTATCTATTTTGGGAGCGGTTGGCTACACCCCCAAGGTGGAGCAATCAGAGCAGGTACAGTTAACTCTAAGGATTATGTATGCTTTAGTACCATCTCTGTGTAACATTGCTGCTTTTGTCATCGCCCTGGCCTATCCCATTAGCCGCGAGATCCATAAAGATATTCTGGCTGCCATTGGAGAGCGGCGTGGGGGAAAGCAGGTTACAGACCCTCTCCGTCCAAAGCAAATACTCAGCTAATGAGTGGTGAGAGCAGCTGTAGTTAGAGGAGAAATGAATGGAGTATTCACTATCTATTTTCATTACTAACTTCTTGGCGGTGATGGCCATGATGTTTACAATCTGGCTCCTGAGTCTCATCAAAAAAGATGCAAGCATAGTGGATGTTTTTTGGGGGCTGGGGTTCGTTGTGGTTGCCTGGCTCACCTTCCTGCAAGGGGACGGATACCTAGGTCGAAAAATTCTGATTACCTTGCTCACCACCCTCTGGGGACTGCGATTAGCCCTCTACATCCTGTTACGCAATTGGGGTCATGGTGAGGATCGCCGCTACCAGGCCTGGAGAGCCCAATATGGCCCCCGTTTCTGGTGGGTTAGTTTGTTCACCGTATTCGGGCTGCAGGGAGTTCTCATGTGGGCTATATCCCTGGTTCTGCAAGTGGGGCAGATTTCAGCGATTCCCGCGAGGCTCGTTATATGGGACTTTCTGGGGGCGATTGTCTGGACGGTTGGTTTCATCTTCGAGGCGGTGGCCGATTGGCAATTGTACCGTTTCAAGGCAGAGCCAGACAACAAAGGCAAGGTGATGAACAAGGGACTGTGGGCCTACAGCCGGCACCCCAATTATTTTGGTGAATCCCTGGTTTGGTGGGGCCTCTTCCTAATCACCTTGGCAACCCCAGGTAGCTTCTGGGTGGTCATATGTCCGCTGCTTATAACGTTTCTCCTGCTGAAAGTCTCAGGCATTACTCTGTTGGAAAAGACAATAGTAGATAGTCGGCCTGAATATAAGGAGTACATAAAGAACACGAGTAGTTTCATTCCATGGTTACCGAAAAAGGAGAAGCCATGAGATTTGCCATGGAATTAGCAGAACGTGGCCT